>JAZQXK010000082.1:0-56339 GCA_045632785.1 Faecousia sp. | reverse complement strand
GCAAAATGCGGCAGGAAGGTTTGCTGGATTTTCATAAGAACAGCTTTACTCTCCTGAAAACGGGAACAAACCAGCCATAAAAAACGGAGCAGCAACCTTTTTGGATTGCTGCTCCCAATTTTAGCGGTACTTTTTAATCTTTATCCAGCTCTGCAAGCATCTTGTTATAGCGCTTGACCTTGAAGTTTTCGCTGATAAAATAAGTGAAAACGAAGGAGATCAGGAATATTACGGCAAAGGACATTACAGCAAAAAGAGCAATTGCCGCGCCTTTGCTCAATGTGGGGAACAGGTACTGTGTCAGCTCCAGATCGGAGGAGGTTTTTCCGAAAGAGATCAAAAGGATTTCCATTACCATGCAAGATCCTGCAAAGATGCAGCTTCCCAGAGCATAATCCTTCTTTCTGACCTTGCGATCTTCCTTGCTGCTGCCTGTAGGCAGGGGCTTGCCCCAAAGATCCTTGGGCTGCTCCACATCACCTAAAATGCGGCGGGCCAGGAGTATAACACCGCAGCCGCACAAAATGGCATAAAATTCCCAGCCCATTTCTTCGGTTTTAATCAGGCGAACAATCATGGCTACCACCAGGCACACACTGTAAAAAACATATCCCCATGCCATAGCCTGGGTTTGAATTTGCTTTTGGCGCTCGTCCATGGGCTTAATTTTTGTCTTATTCTTCATTGCTTTCTTCCTCCCAAAATAAATCGTTTAAGGTTTTGCCCGTTGCCCGGCAAATGGCGACACACAGTTTTAAGGTGGGGTTGTAGCTGCCATTCTCAATTGCACCAATGGTCTGCCGGGTTACGCCCACCGCTTTTGCCAGATCATCCTGAGACATGTCGCACTCAATCCGGGCAATTTTTAAGCGTTTGTTTTTCATTGCGCTCCCTCCTTTGTTTGGATTGTAGCAGATGAAACGCAAAATGTCAAGTATATATTACATTTTATTTTATAAACATTACAAAGTGCAAGATGCCATAGTCGAAAGGAAAGAGGGGAAGCCTTCTGACAAAATTTTTCCTGATTTCGCAAATTCGTACTTGACATTTTAGAAAAAATCGTGTATTATAAGCAAGCTGATTGAAGCTGCCCACAACTTTAAGCCGGTTCTGGGTAACAATTTATGGAGAAGTCGCGTAGCTGGCCGAGCGCGCACGATTGGAAATCGTGTATACCCCAAAAGGGTATCGAGGGTTCAAATCCCTCCTTCTCCGCCAAAATAAAAACCACCCGTCAGGGTGGTTTTTATTTTGGCAAAGAGGGATTTGAATAACCTAAATGCAACAGGGTACATGTTGTAAAGGATGGATTTATCTTTCACGTTGTATCGTGACTATGGCAAATTTATGGTGAATAAATGCGGACATGAGAAGGGCATTCCGGGAAGTTGGGATGTTTCTTCCTTTTGCCATAAAGAGCGCACTTACTCACCACCGATGGTAATCGGTGATGCAGTGGGGGCAGCCGTTGATTACTTGCGACAACAACTTTGTATTGCTCATACTCGTTTGATTACACATCAAGTAATAAACATAATTGTCATCAAGAAATATGTAAGCCATCGATTCTTTTTGGAAACTAAATAGATTGCACCCCACACAACTGAAATAAAAAGCATATATAGTCCAACTGATATGTCTTTACTGATAGTATGCACAACAAAGCCCCATAGCACGCCAAGTGCGATGCCACCATAGGGGATGTATTTGTATTTAAAAAAGTTTTCTCCGGCTTTCTGAAATGCCCGAAGCATATAGCAGCATAATACCATTTCGGCAAGATAATAGAGATGTTGAAGCGTTGAGCCGATAATACCAATGAAGCCTGACGTTTGAATAAAATTAGAATACTCTGATATAAATTTTGGCGTTTCTTGTTTCTGCAAAAATATTTTCAGAAAAATTACAATTAAAGCAATCGCAATGGCGCATAATCCGGATTTAAAACTGCTTTCTGGTGGCGATTCAATTGGAATCTTTTTTTCGGTAAGCAAAGGAACTGCTGTATACAATAAAATGGAGAACACAAAAAAGAATGCGACACCAATATAGCTTTTTAAAATTTTTTCTGTACCAACCGTTATAAACAAAATAAATTCGGGAAGAAGCAGAAGATACATAAGTAGGCCCAACTGTAAATCTCGGTATTTGGTATCCTTTTGCTTTTTCGTATTCTCATCGTCTCTCTTTGATATATACATCGTTGTAACCTCCTCTATTTTTGCCGATATTCTCCTTTTAAATATTATACTACTTTTTTCACAAAAAACAACATCCTCGCTTTAGTAACTTGCAATATCTAACCTTCCAAGACTAATATGAACCTATCCATTTGGGAAGGGTTGACAACCCCACCGAGTAGGCTTACGCCTGCCCACCTCCCCGTACACAGGGGAGGCTTTGGTTCGGTGCAAATGGGGAAACCGTCCTTGACAAAACCCGTGCCAGCCCGGTGGGCTGTTGCCGCCGAGGGCTAGACCGAGGCGAACATCTATTTTCGCCAAGGGCGAAAATGAAAACAAATCCCTCCTTCTCTCTTTCGAAGCTGCACCACCCGTCAGGGTGGTTTTTATTTTGGCTAAGAGGGATTTGAAAGGGAGCTTTGCATTCTCCAATCCCACGACCTCCACAGGTTCTTCTTGCCATTTTCCTCCTCTCATGTTAAAATGTCCCTACTAGATCAAACATATGAAAGGGATGCTGTTATGCCCAAAAAGTTGCGCTTGACCGGTAATACCTTAAAACTTATTGCCGCCTTTTCTATGCTTTTGGATCATATTGGTATAATTCTCTTTCACCGTGTGATCGCTTTTCGGATTATTGGCCGCTTAGCCTTTCCCATCTTTGCCTTTATGGTCGCAGAGGGCTGCCGCTATACCAGGAGCAAGGCAAGGTATGTTTTTGAGGTCTTCGCCTTGGGGGTTCTTTGTCAGCTTGGATATTACTTCTTGGATCGCAGCCTATATATGCGTGTCCTTATTACCTTTACCTTGGGTATCCTTGTATGCTTCTCACTGCAAAATGCAAAGGATATCTGCTTTGCGCCTAACCCCTTAGGGATGAAAGTTTTGTCTGTGCTGCTGTTTGCCCTTTCTGTGACGGTTATTTATTGTCTCAACCAGCTTTTTACCATTGACTATGGGTTCTGGGGCTGTATGCTTCCTGTGTTTCCTCTCCTTGCACGGCCGCCTAAGGAAAATGCGCCTCCTTGGTGGCAGACTATGGACAGCATTGCAGGCCGTGTGCTTCTGTTTGGAATAGGGCTTCTGATCCTTACCATCAATTTAGGAGGTATCCAGATTTACAGCCTTGCCGCTCTGGTTTTGCTGCTCTTGTACTCCGGCAAACGGGGGAAAGCAAAAATGAAATACTTTTTCTACATTTTCTACCCCGCCCATTTGGCAATTCTGGAGGGGATCTCTATGCTGGCCGTAATTATCAAGTCTTCCTTGTAGCACTTGATACGCAATGGGGAAAATGAATCTATGGACATGAAATTAAAAATGGAGCGCCTTGCCCAAAGTGGGGATGACAGGGTACTCCTTGCAAAGGTATATGAAAAACTAAATAGGGCCCGGTGCAGTAATACTCCCGGTTTTTCCTGCTTTCTCTCCCTCCGTGAGCAGGATCTGGTTCTTCGACTTATGGGGCAGGAGGGCTTGACGTTTTTCGGTGGCTATGAGGGCGCGGAGCGAGCTATTGCGGCCTTCCTGCCGGACTATCTGGACGCTGACTGCCTTTATGAAGAAGACGGCCCCATCACTTGTCTGAGAGCCACATTCTTTGAAAAGGACAAGCTGACCCACAGGGACTTTCTGGGTAGCCTTATGGGCTGCGGGGTTAAGCGTGAAACTGTTGGTGATATTTGTGTAGGTGTGGGAAGCTGCAATTTCTTCGTCCTTCGGGAGATAGCGCCCTATATCGAGCAAAATCTCCTGACCGCAGGCCGTGTAAAGCTCCATGTGGAGGCCATTCCTCTGGGGCAGGCAAACATCCCGAAGCCTGAAACTGTCCTCAGGCATGACACCCTGGCTTCCTTGCGCTTAGACAGTGTAATCAGCTCCTGTTTTCGTATCAGCAGGGGGCAAGCCACGAAGTATGTACAAAGTGGCGTGGTTTCCGTAGATGGACTTCCTGTGGTAAAGCCGGACAAGCAGGTGGGGGAGGGTACTGTGATCTCTCTCAGGGGTCTGGGCAAAATTCGCCTGACAGAGGTAAGGGGCCAGACCAAAAAGGGAAGAATATCCGTAGAAATCGAAAAGTTTGTATAGAATCGAGGTAAAAACATGATCGAAGAAGTCATTGCCAGAATCAATGTTTTGGCACGGAAAGCAAAAGCGGAGGGCTTGACCCCGGAAGAAACTGCAGAGCGGGATAAGCTGCGCCGCATTTATATTGATGCGGTCAAGGCCAGTCTGACGTCGCAATTGGATAATACCTATCTGGTTGACGAAAAGGGCAATAAGCGCAAATTGGGCAAAAAAGAATAAATACGAAAAAGAACATCCTGCTGAAATGGGAACCTCAGCAGGATGTTTTCTATGATTATGTTATTTACTATGTACCGGAATCTTGTACTCCGGAACGATTTTAAGGATCAGTCCACGAAGCTCCTTGCCCTCTATTGCAGCCTCATATAGGACATCCAGATTTTTCCGTAGGGCTTCATCGTCAAAGGGCTCGTCCTTGCCGATAAAGATCAGGTCATTTTCTGTCTTTCTGTTTCCTTCCCCGGAAAGCAGCAGCTCTTCAAAGAGTTTTTCACCGGGGCGCAGACCGGTATACACGATGGGAATATCCACATCGGGTTCAAAACCGGACAGACGGATCATGTTTCTTGCCAGATCGTCAATCCGTACAGGCTGACCCATATCCAGAATGAAAATCTCACCGCCCTGGGCGTAGTTACCTGCCTGCAAAACCAGAGAAACCGCCTCCGGAATGGTCATAAAGTAGCGGATGACTCTGGGGTCTGTAACCGTAACCGGGCCGCCGTTTGCGATCTGCTGACGGAACAGAGGAATTACACTGCCATTAGAGCCAAGCACATTACCAAACCGCACAGCTACATATTCTGTCTTGGAGCGGCGGCCCACCATTTGGATTACCATTTCGCAGATGCGCTTGGTGGCACCCATAACGTTGGTGGGGTTTACCGCTTTGTCTGTGGAGATCAGGATAAAGCGCTGTGCCCCATATTTGTCTGCCATTTCAGCGGTGTTCAGTGTGCCGAATACATTGTTTTTGATGGCTTCAGCAGGGCTGTCCTCCATAAGGGGAACGTGCTTATGGGCAGCTGCATGGTATACCAGCTCAGGACGGTAGGCAGCAAAAATGTCTTCCATCCGCTTCCGGTCACGGACAGAGCCAATGAGCACGGTAAGGTTTAGTTCAGGATGGGCTCTGCGCAGCTCCATTTGAATGGCATAGGCGTTGTTTTCGTAGATATCGAAGATAATGAGCTGCCGTGGCTGAAGCTTGGCAAGCTGCCGGCACAGCTCGCTGCCGATGCTGCCGCCGCCACCGGTGACCAGGACAGTTTTACCCTTCACGAAAGAACCGATGCTTTCCATGTCAACATTGACAGAATCTCGTCCCAGGAGGTCTTCAATCTGTACGTTGCGAATTTTCTGGATTGTAACTTCTCCGTTAGCTAGCTGATACACGCCGGGGAGGGTTCGCAGGGAGCATTTGGAGAGCTGACAAATTTCTAAAATGGCATGCTGTTGCCGGGAAGGCAGGGAGGGAATGGCTAAGATGATCTCTTCGATCTTGTACCGCTCCACAGATTTCAAAATGGAATCCCGACCGCCTACAATGGGAACACCCCGCAGAGTATTCCCCCATTTACCTTTGTTGTCGTCAATGATGCACAGAACATTGTTTAAGGAGTGCTGACTGGTTTGAAACTCCCGCACTGCCAGCGCGCCGGCATCTCCTGCGCCGATGACCATGGTGCGCTTTTGCTTGGTAGACTTATCTGCTCTGTGTAGGTTGCTGCGCAAAAGACGGTAACTGAGCCGAAGGGCGCAAAGGCAGCCAGCCAGGAACAGGAAGTAGAGAATGAGATAGCTGGTAGGAATGGGCTTGTCGGGCCCTCTATGCAGCAGGTGCAGGCCAAGATACTGAAGGCCGGAGGAGGTGAGGGCGGCGCCCAGAATACGCAGAACCTCACTGGGGCTGGCATACTCCCAAAGGCTGTTATACAGTCCGAACACCCAGAAAATCAGCAGAGAGCAGGCCAAATTGATGGGGAAGTAACGAATGATATTTCCCAGGAAGCCGGATTCCTGCATACTGAGGAAATCAAACTCCATCCGGGTAAAAAGGGTAAAGAAGTTGGAAAAGGCGATGAGTAAACAGTCCAGCAGTAAGAGAAGGACGATCCGAATGATCTTTGCCTTGTCAAAGTTTTTCTCTCTCATTTATTGCACAACCTTTTAGAAAGATTTCAGCGAAGATGTTCGTTGAGGTATTCGCGGCAGTATTCCAGGTCCGGAACCTTTACCATCATACCCCGGATGGTTGCGCCGTAGTATCCTCCGGCCATGGGGACGGTAAAGCGCTCAATGGCCTGACCTTGAGCAAGCTGATTGGTAATAATGGGATAGATCTCCCCAAGATAGCGAACGATCTGGGCATTGGACATATTGGTAGAAACCATAGGAAGCAGGGTGTTTGTCAGGTTAATGGCCTCCGTAATGGAAATATCCTTCATGGAATTCAAAATGGAATGAAGAACCTTATATTGCCGGTTGGTGCGCCCGAAGTCAGAATCCAGTTTTCGGATACGGGAATAGGCCAGAGCCTGCTCGCCATTCAGGTGATTCATTCCAGCACGAAGGCCGGAAAACCAAATGTTCAAATGAGCGGCCTCTGCAGATGTGAGTTCAATATCCACACCGCCCAGGGTATCAATGATTTTCTGGAAGTTGGCAAAATCCACCTCCATATTGCCATCGATGTAAACACCGAAATTCAAGGCAAAGGCTTCATTCATCAGCTCAGTTCCGCCAAAGCGGTAGGCAACATTGAGCCGGTTGTCCTTATAGCCACCGGGTATCTGCACATAGGTGTCACGCATGAAAGATATCATAAAGACGGTCTTTTTTTCTGTGTTGACACTGACTAACATCATGGAGTCAGAGCGGGCACGGGCTTCGCCAGGCCGTCTGTCCTGCCCCACCAAAAGAATATTGATGATATGCTCTTCTTCGCCCAGAAGAAGCTCATCCTGGGGAGCGGAAGGCCAGGTCATATTCTCTTCCTGCAGATGCGGGACATTGGTGCTGTCACCGTATTCTAACTGGATTTCCTCCCGAAATTCCTGTTCCAAAGCAGGATCATTCATAAAATCCTCGGCCTGCTCCGGGGTGAGCCATGGATCGGAGGGGTCAATGCGATTAATTTGGTTTAAGGTGCTGTTAATAAAAATAACAATAGCGGCCAGAATGCCAATTAGAAATACCAAAAAACCAAGGAGCACCCAAATGATAACAGGTAGCTTTCTTTTCTTTCTTGTGCCCTTTTTGTTGAAGTCGGGGACGGGCTCGTTATACTCTTGCATGATTTACCTCCTGCATAGATCTTTCATCTAATGTCGGTCTACATTCAGATCCTAGTCCTATTATATACCAGAACTTTCAGAAAAGCTAGATTTTTATATAGAGTTTTGCGATTAAATCCATAGGTATGATATATATGGGTTGTAGATGTTGACTCTGTAGATATTTTCTGAAAATCCAAAAGGATTCCTTGCGAATGCAGCAAAAATATGCTATAATCCCAGCAGTATTTGGAAAGGGTTGATGCCTATGGTTGACCTGCATTGCCATTTGATTCCCGGCGTTGATGACGGTGCAGTATCTTTGGATGTTGCTTGCGAAATGGCCTTTCAGGCTTGGGGCACCGGTACGCAGGCTGTGGTTGCAACCCCTCATTTCAACCGCCCGGATCAGTCTGCGGAATTGTCCGTTGCCCAGATCAAGCGGCGGTGCCGCCAGACAGTGGAGCGATTTCGTGAGGAAGGCTGTCCCCTGGATCTATATTACGGTATGGAAATGTTTGTTACTCGGCGGTTGCCCTGGCTGCTGGATCGGGGGGAATACATCACCCTGGGCTTATCCAGGTATTTGCTCATGGAGTTTTATGTAGACGAGCGGTATACCAATATGGGTGAAATGATCCAAAGAGTCTTTGATCACGGCCTTATTCCCATGATTGCCCACCCGGAGCGGTATGAGGCCATACAGCGCCACCCGGAGCGGGTAGAGGAATGGTTCGGTCAGGGTGTGGCAGTCCAGCTCAACAAAGGCACCATTATGGGGCGAATGGGTAACCACTGCGAGCGTACAGCTTGGTGGCTTCTAAAACATGGTCTTGCCCACGTTATCGCCAGCGATGCCCACAGTGCCCGGGTGCGCAACCCAAATCTGGACGAGGTGCGACGGATGCTGCTGCGGGAATTCCCGCCGGATTATGTGGAGCTTCTTTTGGAGATCAATCCCTATCATGTTATTAAGGATGAATCTTTGGAAAGTGCAGGCACTTTCAATTAACGGAGCAGTCTTTTGAAGGGAGGAAAGGTAATGGAAAAGGACGGGGAACTTTTGCCGGGGTCACAGTGCTTTTTAGGTCTTCTATGTGACGGTATTCATAACAGACAAACAGCATTTGTTATAGAGCAGCTTCAGAGTCTGTCCCGTGAGGAACTGACCCAACTCATGCACCTTTCCAAACTGCACAATCTCCCTTTGGTAGGAGAGCAGATCTGCCGAGTCTTAGGCAGGGATACCGCAGCCAAGGGATTCAGAGAAGATCTAATCAAAATTATGGGTATTCAGGCTAACGCCACCCAGCGACTGTTGTTCCTGTTAAAGGAACTGGAACACAATGGAATCCCTGCGCTTGTGGTAAAAGGGGTCGTTTGCCGCAGCCTTTATCCTATCCCGGAGTTAAGACCTTCCACAGATGAGGATGTCTATGTAGAACCGGAATACACCCAAAGGGCAGAAGAAGTGCTGAAAGCATTGGGATTCGTTCGGGCAGAAGGGGAGAATCTCAACAGTGCGGTGCACACATGGTCGTCCGGCGTTCTGCGGGTTGAGCTGCACAGCGGGCTTTTAGAGGATGGGGGGGTGCCGCAAATAATTCCCAAGGAGCTGTTTGATGACTCCATGAGCCGCAGGATATACATTTCTTTTGATGGACATCTGATACCGACTCTGAGTCATCAGGAGCATTTCTTGTACCTGATCCTTCACTACTATAAGCACTTTTTGTCCGGTGGTATTGGGATACGGCAGATTTCCGATATATGCCTCTATGCACAAAAATATGAGGGAGAGATATCCTGGACTGATGTGTGGCAGACCCTCAAGACTATGAGTCTGGATCGCCTGGTGTGGAACTTGCGGGATATTGGCATCCGCTATTTGGGTATGGAAGAAACCTATATGCCTTGTGGTCCTGTAGAGTACACCCCTGACAGTTTAGACCTTTTGATGGACACTCTGGATGCAGGTGTTTTTGGTTCCAGCACTGTGGAGCGGAAGCACAGCAGCAACATGACCATCCGTGCCGCAAAGAAGGGCAGCAAAAAGTCTGGCGGCATCTGCGCTGCGCTGTTCCCCCCGGCAAAGGACTTAAAGGGCAGATTCTCCTATTTGGAAAAGCACCCCTGGCTTTTGCCGATTGCTTGGTGCAGTCGGGTCTTTGGCTATTTCAAAGAGGGAAAAAATGTGGCCGGCAGAGCATCCCGGTCGGCAGACATCGGGCAGCGCCGATTAGAGCTTATGGAAAAGTATGGTCTTTTGGAGTAGGCGATTGATAAGACCTTTTTGCGTTCTGGGCGGTTCTTTTTGCCCCATTTTTCATATAAATACTCAGAAAAAGTGACCTTTGCGGTATGTTTTTCAATGTAGCCTTTTGCAATTATGCGGAAGAAAGAACTGCATAATTGTTAGGAAGCCAAAAGCATGATATGTTAAGTACACAAACAGCTTTTCCCCACAGGGAGAAGCACCATGGACAATGAAGGAGGACAATAAAATGCGTGTAATCGTTGCAAAGAACAATGAAGAGATCGGCAAGATCGTAGGCGGCATGCTTGTAAAGACTGTGCAGGATAACCCCACTGCAACCTTGGGTCTGGCCACCGGCAGCAGCCCTGAGGTAGTTTACGCCAACATGATCGAGGCTTACAAGGCAGGAGAGGTAGACTTTTCTCAGGCCCGCTCTGTGAATCTGGATGAGTACCTGGGTCTGACTCCCGACCATCCCCAGAGCTATCGCTATTTTATGAACAGCCACCTGTTCGACCACATCAACATTCCCATGGAGCATACCTATGTTGCTTCCGGTGTGGGCGATCCTGAGGAATGTGTACGTGCTTTCCGTGCTGTTCTGGCACAGACCGATGTGGACATTCAGCTCTTGGGCATTGGCGAGGACGGTCACATCGCCTTTAACGAGCCTGGTGAAGTGCTCCATGCAGATGCCCATGTGGAAGCCCTGACGGAGAGCACCATCACTGCCAACTCCCGCTTCTTCGACAATGTAGACGAAGTGCCCAAGCTGGCTATTTCCATGGGCATGGGCGACATTCTCAAGGCCAAGCGGATCGTTCTCATTGCGAATGGCCCCAAGAAGGCTGATGCCATTCGTGGGCTCATTATGAACGATGATATCGATGTTCGCAACCCCTCCACCATGCTGAAAATGCACCGGGATGCGACTGTGGTCATCGATCAAGGTCTTGCCGATCTGGTGGGCTACACCGGCTAAGTAAACCCATAATAATTCCCCGAACTTTTGATATGCTACCCCCATAAGAGACAGTGAAAAAGAAAAACTGTTTCTTATGGGGGTAATGTCATGTCAAAGCGAAACAAGTTTAGATCAGAGGACAAATTGCGAATAGCGATAGAATGCAGCGAAGGGAAGAAAGGGGCCAGTGCCGTACAGCCCCAAAAAAGACTTCCGGCAACCAGAAGGCTGCCGGAAGCGCAAAATCTTTATTTATTTCACTGTCCACTTGACGGAGAGCAGATCACTTTTTATTATTTCAGATAATCAACCAGGAAATTCATGGCCTCCACATAACCCTGAAAGCCCAGTCCCACATAGGCATTTACGGCAACGGGACGGATATAGGAAACCTTGCGGAATGCCTCTCTTTTGGTAATGTCAGAAATATGCACTTCCACCGTTGGCAGACCAACTGCTTTTATGGCATCGTGAAGGGCAACACTGGTGTGGGTATATGCTGCGGGGTTAAAGACGATTCCCTGGAATTTATCAAAGGCATCCTGGATCTTATCCACCAAAACTCCCTCGTGATTGCTTTGGAAGATCTCAATTTCGATACCCAGAGCGGCTGCTACAGCTTCCAAAAGTTTTTTTAGATCCTCATAAGTTCCTTTTCCGTAGATTTCCGGCTCACGCAGACCCAGCATATTGATATTGGGGCCATTGAGGATCAACAGCTTCATAAAATCCCCTCCAAAATGTGATTTATCGCAGCCTCCGGCTCCCTGTCGTTCTCTACAGCAAGATCAGACCAAGCTTGGTAAAGAGCCTTTCGCTTCTCATAAATTGTATTTACGCCATCTCTCTGGCTGACAGGCCGTCCGTGGGACGATAGAAGATCTAATTGCCGTTTTACCCACAGGATTTTTCCGTTCTGGCGTAAAAGATCGTAGTTTTCTTCTTTGGTCACACAACCGCCACCTGTGGCGATCACTGCCCCGGAGAGCGAGGCTAGGCGGCACAGAACCGTTGTTTCCGCTTCCCGGAAGGCAGCTTCTCCTTCCTTTGTGAAGAATTGAGGAATGGACATACCCAGCAGCTTTTCCGTTTCTGCATCGGCATCATAGAAAGGGCGGCCCAGCTTTTCTGCCAGAAGCTTCCCTAAAGTGCTTTTTCCGCATCCGGGCATCCCGATCAAAATGATATTTTCCATATCTGCGGACATTTTCTTGTAAACAGCTTCCGCTTTTTCCCGGGAAATAGTCTTTCCGGTAAACTGCTCTGAGGCTCTTGCAGCCTGATATACCAGCATTTTAAGCCCGGACACGCAGGGGATTCCCTGCTTTTCTGCCTGTAAAATCAGAGCAGTGCGGCAAGGGTTGTAAATAACATCCATGACTCCTTCCAGATGGGTGAAGCGCTGCAAGGACAAGGGGGTCTCTCCGTTATGGGGATACATTCCAACCGGGGTGGTGTTGACCAGAATGGATGCATCCCTATGCTGGGAAAGATTGCTGTAGTTATTTTCTCCTGTGCGGGATATGACAACCACATGGCAGCCCAACTCCCGGAGGACGGCCTGCACCGTAACAGATGCACCGCCTGAGCCGAGAACAAGAGCTTTCTTGCCCTTGTAGGACAGGCCCAAAGACCGGGCCATTTCCCAAAATCCGTAGTAGTCCGTATTGTCCCCGAAAATCGTTCCGTCGGATTTTCGCAGGAGGGTGTTCACACTGCCAAGAGCTTTTGCCGGGACGGACAGCTCGTGGCAGAAGGAAAGTGCATCCTTTTTATAAGGAATGGTCACATTGAGTCCCGACCAATTACCATTAAGGAGAAAGCGCTCCAAATCTTCCGGCTCCACCTCGTAAAGTTCATAAGGATAGCTGCCAAGCTCCTTGTGGATAGCAGGGGAGTAGCTGTGAGAAAGCTTCCTTCCCAAAAGTCCGAACTTTGTCATTAGAATACCTCAGAATAAGAGCCAAAATAGGAAAAGTCTTCCTTGCCGGCGGAAAGCTCACAAATGATCTGCCGGAATTCCGGTGCATATACAGAGGCATCCAGTTCCAGATAGAAAGAGATCTCGTGATCTTTCTCTGCAATGGGACGGCTTTCCAATTTGTTTATGTTGATGCCCAGGGCGTAGAGCTGTGCCAGCAGCTTATATAAAGCCCCAGGTTTATGGGGAAGGGTCAGAAGGATTCCGGTGCGGTCTGCGCCGGGATAGATTTCCATGCGTTTTCCAATGCACACAAAGCGCACAAAGCCCCGATCACGGTTCTGCACGCCGTATCGCAAACACTGAAGACCATATAGTTCTTCGCAGCTTCCGGGACACAGTGCTGCAGTCCCATTTGCTAGGGGATTGGATGCCTTTTCTGCTGCCAGCTCTGCAGATTGGCAAGGTGTGATCTTTATGCCGCTTCCCAGTTCTTTTACAAAATCAGCACACTGACTGAGGGATTCCTCTGTGGCAAATAGCTCGGTGATTTTCTGTCCATCCTTGCCCATGAGGCAGCAATCAGCCTTTATACGGACAGACCGGACGATGTAAAAACCATGCTTTACAAGAAGGTCATAAACTTTTGTCTTTGTATTGGCGTGTTCGTCCTCTAAGGGCACAACAGCATAATCGCAAAGACCTTTTTCGATTGCGGTAAATACAGCCTCCAAACTGTTAAAGCCCATATAAACAGGCATACGGAACAGCTTTTCACAGGCAAGGTGGGCAAAGGCTCTGCTGTCTGTACACAGGGCAACGGAGGCATTTCGGGGAAACAGTTGGGGCGTCTTTTCTATGGCCTCCAGAATCCGCTGATTCAGCTCTGTATAACGGCCCAACTGACGATTTTGATAGGAGCGGCTCAGCTCAAAAAGGGAGGCATAGAGAACCCCTGTGTAGTTTTGCATCTCCGGGGGCATTTTGGTGCTTAGCTCCTTGACCTTGGCTCTCTCCCGGCCGGCATCCAAAATGGGCAAGCCGTGTTCCTTTTTGTATGCGGCAATTTCACTGACAGTTTCCATTCTGCGGCGGAAAAGATCAATCAACTGGTTATCGATCTCGTCCATCATTTGCCGGTAATCCCTTAAATCCATGGCTTATCCTCGTTTTCTCTGATCTAAAAAGGCATCATACAGGGCAACTGCCGCGGCAGCCTCCATGCAGGGCACAGCTCTGGGCACAATACAGGGGTCATGGCGCCCTGTGATTTTCATTCGAGCATCCTCCTGCCGGGAGAAGAAAACTGTGTCCTGCTCTAAGGCGATGGAGGGAGTAGGTTTGATAGCAGCACGGAAAATCAGGGGCATGGAACTGGAAATACCACCCAGAATGCCGCCGTGGTTGTTGGTGCGGGTCTTGATCTCGCTGCCATCCATGCAGTAGGGGTCGTTGTGCCGGCTTCCTGTCATGGCAGCGGCCTCAAAGCCTGATCCAAATTCAATACCGCGCACGCCGGGGATTCCAAAGACCGCTTGTGCGATGCGGTTTTCCAGGCCACCGAACATGGGCTCGCCCCATCCTGCGGGCAGTCCCGTACAGGCACACTCAATGATGCCACCCACAGAATCTCCCAGGGCCTTAGCTTCCAAAATCGCTTCTTTCATTTTCTCCCCGGCATGGGTGTCCAGAACCGGGAAAGGTGCCTTTTGCAATGCTTTTAACTGCTCATTTTGAACCCCAACCGGGTCAAACCGATTATCTGTAATACCTGCAATGGATTGAATATGGGCAGCAATGGTAACTCCCTCTTTTTCCAAAAGCTGTTTACAGATACCACCCACGATGCACAGGGGAGCAGTGAGCCTGCCGGAAAAGTGGCCACCACCAGCAATATCTTCAAATCCACCGTATTTCA
Organism: Faecousia sp.; assembly: GCA_045632785.1. Lineage (GTDB taxonomy): Bacteria > Bacillota > Clostridia > Oscillospirales > Oscillospiraceae > Faecousia. Next base: position 41,730 of record JAZQXK010000082.1, on the reverse strand, counting down.
TTCGGGCAGTAAAATCCGCGTGACCGGGTCTGGGGAGGTCTATAATGTTCTTATAATCCTCAGGTCTTGCATTTTCGTTGGGGATTATGGCAGTCAGAGGTGCGCCGCAGGTCACACTTCCTACCAGTCCGGATAGGAATTGTGGTACATCCGATTCTTTCCGTGCTGTGGAAAGTGGGCTGTTTCCCGGTGCTCTGCGGTTCAGGAATGCTTGCAAGGCTTCCAGATCAATGGCAAAGCCAGCAGGAAGCCCCTCTATCGTCACTCCAATGGCAGGGGAGTGGGATTGCCCGAATATGGTAAATTTCAGGTTTTCGCCGTATGTGCTTCCCATATTAGACCTCCTTACAGCAGCCACCTAAGCTGATGTAATCTTCCCAGAACAGGGGATAAGATTTTTTGACACACTCCGCACCAAGAATTGTTAAAGGTGCAGAGGCAGCGGTTGCTGCAACGGCAGCAGCCATTGCAATGCGATGATCTCCGAAGGAATCTACTGTGCCCCCGGTTAGGGAAGAAGAAAAGACGGTTAAGCTATCTTCTTCTGCTTCTGCTTTTCCACCAAGAGCAAAGAGCATAGCTTTTACCGATTCTATGCGATCGGATTCTTTCATCCGCAGCCGTTTCGCCCCAACAAAGTGAGTGCTGCTATTTGCGTTTGCGGCAGCAACAGCCAGAACAGGTAAAAGATCAGGGCATTGGGAAATGTCCAGGCTTCTGCCATTTCCCAAAAGGGATAAATATTTGCTGATCGCTAGATCACCTTGTAAGGAATTTTTGTCCAGACCGGTGACGGCGATATTGTTTCCTAAGTTATTTGCGGCAAGCCAGAAAGAGGCAGCCGACCAATCACCCTCAACGACAACTTTCTGAGAGCTGTGATATGATCCGGTTTTGTAAGCATAACCGGACTTTTCCCGGGAAATGGTCACCCCAAAGCGCTCCATAGCATCCAGAGTCATATCCACATAAGGGGCAGACTCTAGGGTGCCTGCCACAGTCAGGGTGCAGCAACCATCCAGCAGAGGGAAGGCCAGCAGCAGCCCGGAAATAAACTGACTGGAAATATCTCCGGGAAGGGTGAAATCTCCGGGCTGCAATTTTCCGGAAACCGCCAGAAGATGCGCCTTCGGCCTTGTGACAGTTACCCCATGGGCTTTCAAAGCCTGACACAGGGGCTCCATGGGTCTTTTAGGTAATCTTCCCTCCATATGAAAGGTGGTCGTGCAGCCCAGTGCGGCAACCACAGGGAGTAAAAAACGCAGAGTTGTTCCGCTTTCGCCGCAATCCAGTTCTGCATTTTGGGGGCTTTTTATGGGGGAAACAGTCAAATAACCCTTTTCGTAGGAAATTTCAGCCCCAAGAGTCTGCAAACACCGGACAGTAGCAGCAATGTCGGCGGAAATGCTGTTGCATTGGATCCTTGTTTCCCTATCTCCCAGTGCGGCGCAGACGAGAAGCCGGTGGGCCTGGGATTTGGAAGGAATGGCAGATATACTGCCATGTAACTTATTTGGGTAAATAGAAAGATTCATAACATCTCCTTATGCCCCCTGCATCGATCCAGTACAGCAAGTTACGCACTGAAACCGGCACCAGTTCATATGCGCCGATATTCTTGGGAACGACCAGGGTAACCGTGTCGCCACGCCGCTTTTTGTCTGCGGTCACGCCTTTGAGAATCGTATGCGGACTAAAGCTTATAGCGATCGGCAGGACATATGCCTGCAAGACCTGCTCTACACGGGCAACTGCATCCTTCTTGCAGTAGCCCATGATCGCCGCTGCCCTGCAAATCATGGCAGTGCCAATGGCAACGGCCTTTCCATGGCTTAATGAATAGCCGGATAATGCCTCTATGGCATGACCGAAGGTATGCCCAAGATTCAGGGCTTGCCTTGTCCCATTGTCCCGCTCATCTTCACAAACAAAATCTCTCTTTATGGAAATTGCTCTATGAATCAAGGGAGAAAGGTCTTGTTTGCTCACACCGTTTTCTAGTATGGAAAACAGTGCGGGGTCTTTCAAAATGGCGCACTTAATGATTTCGGCAAACCCATCGTGATAAGTTTCTTCCGGCAGTGTGCTTAATACCTGCGGGTCACACAGCACATATTTTGGCTGATAGAATGCCCCGGCCAGATTCTTTCCTGCGGGAAGGTCAATGGCAGTTTTTCCCCCAACAGAACTGTCCACCATGGCCAGGAGGGTAGTGGGAACCTGAATGTAGGGGATGCCCCGCAGATAAGTGGCAGCTGCAAAGCCTGCCAAATCGCCCACTACACCTCCACCCAGAGCGATTATAACATCGCTTCGGGTGAGCCTGTTTTCTGCAAGGAAATTCAGAAGCTCTAAGTAGGTAGCAGCATTTTTAGAACCTTCCCCATGGGGAAAACTGAAGGAAACCACGGAAAAACCTGCATTTTCCAGGGATTTCATGGCTTGATTCCCATAAAGATGCATTACCGCGTCATCGCTTACAATGGCGGCTTTTCTTCCATCGACCACAGAAGCGGTTTTCTCTCCCAAATGCCCCAGAAGTCCGTATTCAATTTCTACCCAATAGGGGTTTTGGGTGCTAATGAAAATTCTGTCCATCCGGGAGTCACCTTCTTAACTAAGGAGTTTATTCCGCTCTTGCAGCTTCCCAAACACACCTGACCTGACGGGATAGCTTTGCAAACTGCTCTGGCGTCAGGCTTTGAGGGCCGTCACAAAGGGCGCAAGCGGGGTCGTTGTGGACTTCCACCATGATCCCATCTGCACCGGCTGCGGCAGCGGCAAGGCTCATAGGCTTTACCAGCCTGGCCTGGCCTGTTGCATGGCTGGGGTCAACGATCACGGGAAGATGGGACAGGAGCTTTAAGGTAGGCACGGCAGAAAGATCCAGGGTGTTTCTGGTGAAAGTCTCGAAGGTTCGTATACCCCGCTCGCACAGTACTACCTGTTCATTGCCCTCTGCCATAATATATTCCGCACTCATTAGCCACTCTCGCATGGTTGCGGAAAGCCCTCTTTTCAGCAGCACAGGCTTATTCATCCGGCCCACTTCACGCAGAAGGTCGAAATTCTGCATATTTCTTGCCCCAATTTGAATCATATCCACCTCTTCAAAAAGGGGAAGCTGACTGACATTGGTAGCCTCTGTAATAATGGGAAGCCCGGTATCCCTCTTGGCTTCTAAGAGCATTTCAATGCCCAATGCGCCAAGCCCCTGGAAATCATAGGGTGATGTACGGGGCTTGAAAGCACCCCCGCGAAGGATATTTGCCCCGGCAGCCATCACCTTCCGGGCAACCTCCAAAATCTGCTCATGGGATTCTACGGAGCAAGGCCCGGCAATGATGCAAAAATGACCCCCACCGATCTGAACCTTGCCACCTTGGAGAGAAACGACCGAATCCTGGGGGTGAAAATCCCGGCTGCACTGCTTGAAGGGGTCTGTAACTCTTTTTACAGATTGCACGATCTCCATGCTCTCCAGGAAGGACTCGTCGATCTTTCCGGTATCACCAACAATACCCAAAACAGTATAGGTTTCGTTATGGGTCAGATTGACAGTTAACCCCTGTGCTTCTAACCAGCGAAGAAGGCTGTCTATCTGTGCCTGGGGTGCACCCGGTTTTATCATGGCGATCATTTCCATCTCTCCTTATAAAAACCACACAGAAGGGTTCCTGTGTGGTTGTGGATTTCTTATTGAGTGGCTCATCTAAAACTGCTTTGTGCGTTTTAAGCAGTGCATCGTGAAAATCTTGGAAAATGTCCGGTTTTCTGTGCTTTCAACACAAAGTTTCTCGACCGCACACCAAAAATCAGCTTTCAGAGGCCGCCATGGCTTCCTTTTGATATGCTTCAATTTGCTCGATTCTGCTGAGCCAAAGCTGCACTTCTTCGGCCACGGTTTCCGGCAGGGCGAAAAGCTCCTTTAAGTAATGCCCAAGAAAATTCGTGAATTTATTTGCGCCATGGACATTAAAATGCAGATTGTCATACCAATCGGTTTGATTGTCAATTTGCATTTCTTGTGTCATGGGGTTGAAATCTATAAACTCACCCCAACTGTGTATCTGCTCCTTCATTGTTTCCAGGGTCTCAGGAGGAATTTGGGCAATGGCAGGGGATACATACAGTAAAAGCTTGATGTTGTTGACTTCACAAAATTCGGAAATCTTCTTCAGATACATTAAGTTTCTTGCAAATTCCTCTGTGTCGCTGCGATAGCCCCGGTAGATAATTTCTGTCTGGGGCACAGCCTTGCTAAGAGGCGTATAACCGGCATAGGGGTCTGCTGCTGGGCAAAGGTGGGAAATCAGATCCGCTCTGCTCACCTCACTCAATCGGGAGTGATAGTTATAGAGTGGGAACATTAAGCCGAGCCGTTCCTCCTTTTCCGCTGCGTTAAAAGTTGCGCCAATGCGGTTTGCAGACCAGGGCATATAGCCAACGGTTACCTTGGTAAAGTTGGTATAGCGGCCATAAAAGAGACCGTTTAATTCAACTGCAATTACTTTTGGTGACTGGGTTCTGCAAGCCTCTCTGATGTAGTAATAGGTAATGGGAATTGTCATTTCCGGACCGGCCATTACATAGGAGGTTATGCCGGTATTTTTATATAGGGTAGCAGGAATAACATTGCAGTATACCATGGAGCTGCCAAAGAACAGAATGTCAACAGAATCTTTAGGCTCTACTAAGTAGCTATCCCATGTGCTGCCATAATCCAACCGCTGGGGCATCAGGATTGTGCCCAGGAAATTCGAGATTATCATAAAGGCACAAAGGACGAGGCAGACAAAGCAGATTCGTAAAATCTTATTTCTCATGGATACGATCCTCTAAAAACTGAAATACACAAAATCCTGGGGGTCAAAACCCACACCGTAAACGCCGAAGAGGGACAGAATCAGAAGCAGAACACCAATCGTTAGCCAGTATGCAACAGTGGTAGAGGGTAATTTCTTTTGCAATGCGCCGGCCTTGTTTATAAAACCGGGGATAAAGTATCCCAGAAGAAGCACTGCAAGGAATATGAGATCCCTTGTGTTTGCACCGAGGGCAAGCAAACTGCTTGTGCCCAGATCCGTCCTGTAGAACAGAAGAATACGCTTGAGAATGAAGAGGGCTTCCGATACAGAGGTTGCCCGGAAGAAAACCCAACTGACAGCGATCAAGGCGAAAGTGCAAAGGGTCTGCCACAGGGCAACGAGCCTGCTGTGGCTGCCCATTGCTTTTTTGCGAAGGGGTGATGTAAGCTCGCCTGCAACCTGATAGATACCGTTGAGCAGTCCCCACACGATAAACTGCATTGCAGCTCCGTGCCAAAGACCGCTTACCGCAAAGACGATCAGGATATTCATGTAGCATCGCCAAGTGGGAACATGGCTTCCACCTAAGGGGAAATATAAGTATTCCCGGAACCAGGAGGTAAGGGAAATGTGCCATTTCTTCCAAAACTCTTTTACTGTGCGGGAATTGTAGGGATAGCGGAAATTTTCTGTTAATTGGAATCCAAGCATTTTTGCAACGCCCAGTGCCATGTCGGAATATGCAGAAAAGTCCAGATAAATCTGGAAGGAGTAGGCAATAGCGACCAAAATCCAAAGGGAGCCGCTGATTGCAGATGTATCGGCATAGGCTGTGTTTACAAGAATACCCAGCCTGTCTGCCAGTGCCATCTTTTTTACACAGCCGATGACAAAGCGAAGGAGCCCTTCCTTAAGGGGAAGAAGCTGGAATCTGCGGCTGCTCTGCAGTTGGGGCAAAAACTCTCTTGCTTTTCCCACGGGGCCCGATAGAATAGCGGGAAAGAAGGATACAAATATGGCATAAGACAGAATATTTCGCTCTGCTGCCAGCTTTCCGCGATATACATCAAACAAGTAAGCAGAAACGGAGAAGGTGTAGAAGGAAATGCCAATAGGGAGCAAAACCCCTGTAAGATCAAGGGGCTGTGCTCCCGTAAGGGCAGAAAGCAGGGAACTGAAAAAACCCAAATATTTCAGGGCAAACAACAGCCCCAGCATATAGACTTCGCCAATCACCAGCCAAAGCCGACGAACTCTGCAGAAGCTTGCTTCTATCGCTCTGCCGCATCCATAGGTAATGACTGTCCCTGCAAGAAGCAGCAATACGGCAGTTACCCCGCCAAAGGAATAGAATACATAGTTTCCAAGAAGCAGCAGGGGATTCTGCAGCTTTTTGGGAAGCAAATAGTACAGGGTCAGAAAAATTGAGAAAAACAGTACGAAAGAAAGAGAGTTAAATGTCATAACAATAAACTCAACGCACTTCAGCAATACTCTTGCGAACCAGAGCCCGCTTTAGGCGGGCCTGTGCAAGTTTTATTTCCAGCTGCGTGGCGTTTTTATCTCCTAGAATCTTTTGCGCCTTTTCATAGGACGCCTGTGCACGGCTGAGATCAATATCTTCCGACCATTCAAAGGTTGTGGCAACCAGGGAAACCGAATCCTTAGTAACAGACAGGATGCCGCCGATACAGGCAGCTTCCTTCCGTCCTTCCTCCGTGTCTACAATGGCACGACCCATACCCAGAGCAGTTACCATATCTGCGTGGTCAGCCATAATGCCAACATCGCCGTCTACGGTGCGTACCTGTAGGTAGGAAGCCTCTCCGTCATAGCAAAGACCATAGGGGGTGACGATCTTTAAGTGAAAGGGCTTCATGGGGCTCACCCCTTGTTGGCACGGGCAACAACTTCGTCAATGCTGCCGGCATACAGGAAGGCAGATTCGGGAAGGTGGTCATGCTTGCCCTCGATGATTTCCTTAAAGCCACGGATAGTTTCCTTCAAAGGCACATATTTGCCGGGATTGCCGGTAAACTGCTCCGCAACGCTAAAGGGCTGAGAAAGGAATCTCTGCACCTTTCTGGCCCGGTTGACGGTGCGCTTGTCCTCTTCGGATAGCTCGTCCATACCCATAATGGCAATAATATCCTGTAATTCCTTGTATCGCTGCAGGATTCTTTGCACACTTCTGGCAACCTCGTAATGCTCTCGGCCCAGAACCTCGGGGGTGAGGATACGGGATGTAGAGGCCAGAGGATCAACGGCGGGATAAATGCCCAGAGAGGCAATGCCACGATCCAGAACCGTGGTAGCATCCAAATGGGCAAAAGTGGTAGCGGGAGCAGGGTCGGTCAGGTCATCCGCAGGAACATAAACTGCCTGCACAGAGGTGATAGAGCCATCTCTTGTTGATGTGATGCGCTCCTGCAGCGCACCCATTTCTGTAGCCAGAGTGGGCTGATAGCCTACAGCGGAGGGCATACGGCCCAGAAGTGCGGAAACCTCAGAACCTGCCTGGGTGAAACGGAAAATGTTATCGATGAAAAGAAGCACGTCCTGATGCTTCACATCCCGGAAATACTCTGCCATGGTCAGGCCGGACAGACCCACACGCATTCTTGCTCCGGGGGGCTCATTCATCTGACCGTAAACCAGAGCGGTCTTCTCCAAAACACCGGATTCCATCATTTCGTTGTAAAGATCGTTGCCCTCACGGGTACGCTCTCCGACGCCGGTGAATACGGAAATACCGCCATGCTCCTTGGCGATGTTGTTGATCAGCTCCATAATGAGAACGGTCTTGCCCACGCCTGCACCGCCGAACAGACCGATCTTGCCGCCCTTGGCACAGGGGCAGATCAGGTCAACGACCTTAATGCCGGTTTCCAGAATTTCAGTGGTGGTGGACTGCTCACTGTAGGAGGGGGCGGGGCGATGGATAGGCCAACGCTCCTGGGTGTTGGGAGCGGCCTTTTCGTCAATGGGGTCGCCCAACAGATTGAAAATACGGCCCAGACATTCTTCACCAACAGGAACAGTAATGGGGCTTCCGGTGTCAGTGGCGGCAACGCCTCTTTGCAGGCCGTCTGTAGAACTCATGGCTACAGCACGCACCTGATTATCTCCCAAATGCTGGGCAACCTCTGCAATGATGGTAGAGTCCCCATTGGGGATCTCAATGGCATTGAGCAGATTGGGAAGGCAGCCTTCGGGGAAGCGAATGTCCAAAACAGGGCCAATAACCTGGGTTACAGTACCAATGTTTTTTGCCATTGGAATCATCTCCTTGCTTGGTAGACCGTTTAGGCTTCCGAGCCTGCAACGATCTCGGTGATCTCTTGGGTGATCGCACCCTGTCGGGCACGGTTGTATTTCAGATTCAGGTCAGCGATCATTTCGTCAGCATTTTTGGTTGCTGCATCCATGGCAGTGCGTCTTGCCGCCAGCTCGCTGGCAATGGATTCGCACAGTGCCCCATAGACAACGCCTCCAACATACTCCGGAATGATAGCATGGAAAACCGTCTGGGGATCGGGCTCGTAAAGGGTTTCCACAGCTTCGTCTGTTCTGGTTGCCGTCAGGGAAAGGGGCAGCACCGGAAGAATCGCCGGGGTCTGAGTCAGAACAGAAACGAAGTTGGTGTAGGCTATGGTCAGCTTATCAAACTTTCCCGCCAGGAAATCCTTTGTCAGCTGCTTGGACAGGGTAAAGCAGTCACCAATGGAAACATCAGCAGCATGCATATACTGCTCAGTCAGTATTTCAGCCTTTTGGCTGCGGAAATACTCCGTTGCTCGCTTGCCAATGGGAAGGATGCAATAATCCGTGCCTTCCAGTTCCTTTGTGACCAGTTTAAATACATTGCTGTTATAGCCGCCTGCCAGGCCGCGGTCGCCTGCAATGACGATGCAGCAGGTTTTTTTACACTCCCTTTGCTCTAAATAGGGGGAGGAAAAGTCTGGCTTGGTGCAGCCGATGTGGGCAATGGTGCTGTAGAGCTGCTCAAAATAGGGGCGGCTGTTAAAGACCCGATCCTGCGCCTTGCGCAGCTTGGAGGCGGCAACCATCTCCATGGCCCGGGTGATCTGCCGGGTGCTGGACATACTACGGATCCGCTGCTTAATATCTTTGGTGGATACGCCCGCCATGGCTTACGCCTCCTTACTGATGGTTTTGACGGAATTCCTCTGCGAAATCCGTAAGGAAAGCCTTGAGGGCTTCCTCATTCTCCGGGGTCAATTCCTTGGTCTGCCGGATGGACTGCAGGATCTCGGTGTGTACCGCGTCCAGCTTCCGATGCATTTCGTCTTCAAAGGCAGGAACGTTCTCTACATCGATCCCGTCCAGATAGCCCTTGGTAACGGCATAGATGATGCACACCTGATGGGCAACCTCTAAGGGCTCACCGTTCTTCTGCTTCAAAATAGCAACGATCCGTTCGCCCTGGGCAAGTCTTGCCTTGGTGTCCGCATCCAAATCAGAGCCAAACTGGGCGAAGCTTTGCAGTTCCCGGTACTGAGAGTACAGCAGCTTCAAAGAGCCCGCGACCTTCTTCATGGCCTTGATCTGGGCGTTGCCGCCAACACGGGAAACAGAGATACCGGGGTTGACCGCAGGCATAATGCCGGCGTTAAACAACTCAGTTTCCAGATAGATCTGGCCGTCGGTAATGGAAATAACGTTGGTAGGGATATAGGCAGAAACGTCGCCTGCCTGGGTTTCAATAATGGGAAGGGCAGTGAGGCTGCCGCCGCCGTGGGCAAGGGAGAGCCGTGCCGCGCGCTCTAGAAGACGGGAGTGGAGATAGAATACATCGCCGGGGTAGGCTTCTCTTCCGGGAGGTCTGCGGATCAAAAGGGAAATGGCTCTGTAGGCAACTGCGTGCTTGCTCAGGTCATCATAGACAATGAGAACATCCTTGCCCTGATCCATAAAGTATTCGCCCATGGTGCAGCCGGAGTAGGGAGCAATATACTGCATAGGCGCTTGCTCTGAAGCCGTAGCGGATACCACGATGGTATAATCCATAGCGCCCTGCAATTCCAGATTGCTGACGATCTGGGAAACAGTGGACTGCTTCTGACCGATGGCAACATAGATGCAGATTACATCCTTACCCTTCTGGTTGAGGATGGTGTCAACAGCAATAGTGGTCTTGCCGGTCTGGCGGTCACCGATGATCAGCTCTCTCTGGCCTCTGCCAATGGGAATCATGGAGTCGATGGCCTTGATACCGGTCTGCAGGGGGACGGAAACACTTTGCCGTTCGATAATACCGGGTGCTTTGTGTTCAATGGGGCGGACCTCTGCGGCCTCAATGGGGCCTTTTCCGTCCAGAGGCTTGCCCAGAGCATCCACAACACGGCCAATGAGCTTTTCGCCTACAGGAACAGACACGACCTGGCCTGTCCTGCGGACGATACCGCCCTCTTTGACCTCTGCATCAGAGCCCAGCATAACAACACTGACATGGTTTTCTTCCAGGTTCAGTGCCATGCCTACAGCGCCGCCATCAAAGGACAGCAGCTCATTGGCCTTGCAGTGATCCAGACCATGAACCTTGGAAATGCCGTCACCAACCTGGATAACATAGCCGATCTCGTCCTGCTTGGTCTTGATACCATAGGTCTTGATTTGATCTTTGATAACTTTTGTGATTTCATCCGTTTTCAGGTTCATTGATTCACCTTCTTTATACGATGGATTCCGTCAGGCGGCTGCGAAGCTCATCCAGCCGGGACTGCAAGCTGCTGTCCAACTGCTGGCCTTCAAATCGCAAAGTCACACCGCCCAGCACCTTGGGGTCTTTTACATTGGTAAGATTGACGGTCTTTCCTGTCATCTTCTCCAGTTTTCCTCTGAGGGCGGTCATTTGTGCCGCAGACATTTGGGTAGCTGTAATGGCAGTTGCCCGCAGAATGCCGTGGGCCTCATCATACAGTTTTTCATAGCCCTCAGCGCAGGCGGTATATTGACGGATTCCGTGCTTTTCGCAGAGAATTTTCAGAAAATTCAAATGGTATACATGGAGGTCGGAGAGGCTTTCGTCCAGAAGTCCCAACCGCTGCTCCATAGGAAGGGAAGGGGTGTCCAGTAAGGACATATACTCCGGGTTCTCCTGAAATAGCTTCCTGACAGCGGCAGTTTCTTCCAGAATAGCAGTATCTGCCCCTTCCTCCCGGGCTAGTTCAAACAAGGCCCTGCTGTAATCGTTTACACTCACCATAGCTATCACCCAAGGCTCTCGATGAAGGAGTTGATCAGCCGGCTGTGCTTTTCACCGTCCACATCCTCCTGCAGAACAGCAGAAGCAATGTCCACAGCGATCACAGAAACCTCATCCTTCAAGTCCTGCATGGCCTGCTTCTTTTCCAGAGCGATCATTTCCTGGGCTCTGTCCAGGGTGCGGGCGGCCTGCTTTTGGGCGTCTTTGATGATTTCTTCTTCCCGAAGCTGTGCCTGACGGGTGGCATCGGAGAGGATCTGCTCCCGCTGGTTGTTGGCATCAGCAAGCATGGCGGTATAGCTATCTCTAAGTGCCTCTGCCTCTTTTTTTGCGGTATTGGCATCGGCATAGATGGTGTCGATTTCCTTTTGCCGGTCATCGATCATCTTGAGGACAGGCTGAAACAGTTTCTTTTTCAGCACGAAAAAGATCAGAATAGAGTTACACAGGGTGAACAGTGCAGTCCAGACATCCAGATTGATGAGGCTGGTAAACTCGTTCATTCTGCACCACTCCTTTCGCTAAAATGTTGGAAGAGCATTAGATGGCAAAGAGAATTAAAATGGCAATGATCAGGGCATAAATGCCGGTGGTCTCTGTAATGGCACAGCCAAGAATCAGGTTGGTACGCAGGGTGCCGGAGGTTTCAGGCTGACGGGCCATACCTTCCAGAGCCTTGCCAACTGCATTGCCCTCACCCAGAGCGGGGCCGATGGCTCCAATACCCATACACAGACCTGCGCCGATGGCGCACGCGGCTTTAACGATAGCTTCTTCCATAAATAGTTCCTCCTAAAATTATTTAATAAATTTACTTAATTTTGAAATATTGATAACCAATACAGGAAATCCAAAAATTATGCCTGAGGAGCATCTTCTGCATCCTCCGCAGGAGGGGGACAGACCGCACTGATATAAACCATGGTCAAAAGGCAGAATACAAAGGCCTGAATAAAGCTGGAAAACAGGTCAAAGTACAATGACAGCACAGCGGGAATACCGATCTGGAGAATTGGAATGTCTACGCCCAGATCAAACACGCCCAAAAGGGCCAGCGCGCCCAGAAGGGCAACCATAACGCCTGCGAACTTCCAAACTGCGTTCCACTTCTTCACCTTCATGCCCACAATATACAGCCCCACACCGGAAACCACCACAGCCAAACTGACAGCGATGCCGTTGGAGGCAATGAGGTTCAGGAGAATTGAGGACAGACCTGCCAATGCGCTGTAGATCAGAGACATAATCACACCGCCTCCAAACACATTGCCAAAATGACGGAAGGCCATGGAGATAGGCTGTGCGATCTCGGATACGATGTTCATGGGGGTCATAACTACAATAGGCTCAGTAAAGCCCTTGAGCCAACCGAGAAAACCGTTTTCTTTAATGCTCTTATACCAGATATACAGGCTAACCAGCACGGCCCAGGTGAGGACGACGCTCAGGTCTGCGGTGGTGGAGCGGAGAAAACCGGTCAGGCCGATGAGAGAGCCAACCATAGAGAGGACGAACAGAGTGCCGATCACAGGTACAAAGTGGGCATTGTGCTGCCCCATAACATCGCACACCAGATTTCGCAGCATCCCAATAATCTTTTCAGTCAGAACCTGCATCTTACCCGGTCTTTTTGTCAGGTTGCGGCCCAGAAGTACCCCGGCAACGCACAGCAGGATCGTGACTACAGCCAGAGAAACTGTAGTCTGGGTAATGTTAATGCCCCCAAACAGGGGAATGGTATAATAGATTTTTGCGCCGTTGATACTCATGTCTTATTCTTACCTGCCTTTCTGAAAAATTCAGCCAGAATCAGGATAGGCCACTGAAATACAAAGGGCAGCGCCGTGGCCAGAAGATGAAACAGCTCTGATTTCTTCGCAATGAAGAAAACCAAAATGATCAGGCCGTAGCGGAAGAACCTGGAAATTGTGAGAACCGCCTTGCCACCTTTTACGTTCTGCTCCTCTGCCCGGTCAGAGGCAATACTGGTGCCCACAGCCATGAGGAAAAAATTAAAGACCATAAGGCTGCCGCCCAGGATGCCGCCCCAAAGCACAGACCGGTCATAGTGTCCCAAAAGATAAAATACACCGATCATCAGGGGTACGCAGATCAGCTGCCCAATCAGTACGGGCAAGGTTTCTGTAAAAACAGGATTTTTAGGTCGCATGGAAAGCCTCCTGTGTAATCAGTCGTGTTCGTTAAAGCAGACTGGGTTTGCCGTTTTTTTGTGCTGGGAGTTTTCTTGCTGCTTGGTGTAGCGAAAGAATGCAGTGCCTGCGGAAAATGCCCCACCCAGCCCAAGAGCCAGTCCGAGAAAAACAACCCAAAGTCCCAGTGAGCAGCGCTGCCTCAGCCAAACAGCTCCCAAAATGCAGAAAAGCAGGGGAGAAAGAATGGAAAAACCGAGCTGTGTCAGCCATGTCAGATCTTTTAACACAGACATAAATGACCACTTCCTCCCCAAGATACTACTTTGATCAATAATATCATAATTCTCCAAAAAATACAAGGTAATTTTCACATACCGGACAACAATAAATCGCATACTGGACAACAATAAAAACCTTCCCTCTATAGACTGCCAAGCTATTCTTCCTTTATGCAAAAGAGCCGGAGGATCGCTCCTCCGGCTGTGAAATTATAAATAAAGATAAGAATATTGATTTCTTACGGTTTCGATGAGTGTGCTTACAGAGGTATTCAGGTCATGCAGCTCCCTGGCGGTGTAGTCGCTGGTGCAATCCATGCGAACCCGGATCTTGCCATCAGGCAGGAACAAAAAACCCTTGTTCTGGGATTCTTCCATATCCGCTTCTGTCTGGAAGATCGTGAACTTGTCCTTACAGGGCTGGGAAGCATAGGGGCAGAAGACGGTGCAGTTGCCGCACTCGTTGCACATCTTGTCTACATGGAGAATCTGGGGTCTTCCATCGGGCAGCTTCACAACTACATTGGCACGGTTGGGGCAGGCATCGGCGCAGTTCTGGCAGGCGGTCTGACAGTTCAAGCATCGATTGCCCTCCTTCCAAGGCTCTGCGGGATCAGCCATAATACCCTTCTTAGCAACAGCTTCCTCATAATGAACCTTTGCTTCCATGGGGATCTCATAGGAATGTGCCTTACCAATGACGATCTGGGCAAATCTTGCGGCATCGGCAATGGCCTCTACAACGGAGGAGGTACCACGGAGCACATCACCTGCGGCATAAACATTCTCATTACAGTGGAAGCCGGGGCGACCTGCATCATTCAGCGCAAGACCATTTTCGGTAAAGATATGCATACCGGCCTTTCGTCCGCCGGTTGCGAAGAGAATGTGGGTATAGCCTTCCTCTTTCAACTGGGATACAGCAGGAGCGGGGGTGTTCAGACGAACCTCTGTGCCGTAGGCTGTAACGAGGGCAATATCCTTGTCAATTGCTTCCTGAGAAATGCGGGATGCGGTGATCAATCGACGGACAACGCCGCCCAGAGCGTCATCTCTTTCAAAAATGGTGCAGGCAATACCGCTGCGTCCCAGGAAGTAAGCCGCTGCCATACCTGCGGGGCCGCCGCCAATGATGGCAACCTTTTTACCTGCTACGGCCTGGGGCTTTTGGATGGATGCCATAAGGGCATCGAATCCCTTTGCGGCGGCAGCCAGCTTTGCCTCCCGGATCTGAATATGGGATTCATAAAAGCTGCGGCTGCACTTGTCTGTGCAGCGATGGTAACAGATGGTGCCGGTGATGAAGGGCAGAGGATTCTTTTCTGTGATAAGCCGAAGGGCCTCGAAATACATTCCTTTGCGGCACAACTCCAAATATTCGGGAATATCCTGTTCAATGGGGCAGCCATTCTTGCAAGGTGCGCTGAAACAGTCGATCAGAGGAACTTCCTTGGTGATCTTACGGCTGGGTAGCTTTTTTTCGGCCTTTACATACCGGGGATCGGTGTGGCAGGCTTTGCTCATGGCGGCTATCTTTTCCGGATTAACACCAGAGAAGGCTTCACAGGGGGATGTTTCCAGCTTCTCAGCCATCTGTGTCATGCAGTTATATCCACCGGGCTTCAAAATAACTGTTGCCACCGTAATGGGCCAAATGCCGGCATCAAAGAGTTTGTCAATAATAAAGAAGTCTGCACCGCCGGAATAGCTGAGGCGAAGCTTACCTTCAAAAGCCTTGCTGATTCGGGCAGCCATTTCGATGGTCAGGGGGAACAGAGCGCGGCCGGACATATACATTTCCTCGCCGGGCAGCTCCTTGTTCCTGATCTCTACAGGGAAGGTATTGGACAGCTTTAGACCAAATTCCAGACCGTTGGTGTCTGCCAGTGCCCGCAGGCGGCGGAACATGGGAATGGCATCTTCATACTGCAAATCTTCTCTGAAATGATGATCGTCGAAGGAAACATAGCCATAGCCCATGGAGTCCAGGGTATTTCTAACAAATTCGTAGCCCAAAATGGTGGGGTTGCATTTGACATAGGTGTGCAGCTTCTTTTCTGTGATTAAGTAAGAGGCGATGCGCTCGATTTCCTCCGGGGGACAGCCGTGGAGGGTGGAAAGGGTTACAGAGCGGCAGACTCTGGGGTTGATGGCGGCGATAAAGTCCTTTTCCTCAGGGAACAGCTCTGTCAGAACTTCCAGACACTCCCGGAATACAGGATGATCGGATGCATCTTTCAGGTTTTCAATGAAGTTATTGACTTTTTCACTCTGAATACCGGTTAAGTCGTAGCCCACAGACATATTGAACACAAAGCCGTTGGGATCGCCAAGACCCAGCTTTTTGGACAGCACCTTTAGGGCGCACCAGGCCTTGATGTATTCGCCAAGAGCCTGCGGTACTTTCAGTTCCGTAGACCACTCCACATTGTAGCCCTCGTCCTGGGCCAAAATACAGGGGCGGGGGATACAGGCAGACATGTCTGCGCCATCCATCTGCTGAACAGTCTTTAATTCGAAGAAACGGGCGCCGCTTAAATAAGCAGAAATGATGTTCTGGGCAAGCTGGGTATTTGGGCCTGCGGCAGGGCCGAAGGGCATTTCCAGCTTTTCTCCGAAAATAGGCAGTGTCTTATTGGGGTCAGCCTTGTAGAAGCGGTGTACACCAAAAATTTCGCCGCACTTTTTATGCTCTTCCAGAATCCAGTTCATGAGAGAACGGAAAGGGATGGGATACATTTTTTCAGACATAAATGGAACCTCCTGGTTAGGTTGTTTCTTAGATCTCAATAGGACTCGCCGTTGAGAGCACCCCACAAACGCTTTGCGCTTTCCAGCACCCTGGCGTTGATGGCTTCCTCGTCAATGTCCACGAACTGACGGTCCAGCATCCGGATCTTGCCGTTAATAATATTGGTCTGACACTGACGGCCTGTCATACCGAAGATCATGTGTCCGTCGATGTTGGCGTCGGAGAAGGGGGTGTAGGGCTTGTAGTCCATGACGATGACATCTGCCACAGCGCCGGGGCGAAGCGCACCCACATCAATGCCGAAGTGATGGCGGGTCAAAGCGGGGTTGTTCTTAAACAGCATATCAGTCACTTCGCACCAGCCTACATTGGGAAGGCACGCATTGTGCCGCTGAGAGCAAAGTGCAACCTTGAGGGATTCCAGCATATCGTGGGTATAGGCATCTGTGCCCATGCCCAGCTTGATGCCCTTTTCATACATGGTCAGAACTGGGGAGATGCCTACAGCATTGCCCATATTGGATTCGGGATTGTTGACCACCCAGGTGCCGGTATCCCGAATGATCTCCATTTCTGCAGTATTTACATGGATGCAGTGCCCCAGAATGGTGTCGGGACCCAAAATACCGTGATCCTGCAATCTCTGCACAGGACGGCGGCCATAGTTTTGGAGGCTGTCATATACATCATTCATGCCTTCGGAAATGTGGATGTGATAACCGACTCTCCCGTTGTTGGCTTCCACCATGCGCTGGAAGGTTTTATCGGAAATAGTGAACAGGGCATGACCGCCCAAAAGAGCCTTCAGCATGGGATCGGGATTCTTTTGGCAGGCGGTAATGAAGTCTGCGTTTTCCTGAATGGATTGCAGGGCCTTTTCTTCTCCGTCACGGTCAGAAACCTCATAGCACAGGCAGGAGCGAACGCCCATTTCTCTTGCAACCTCAGCGATCACGGACAGAGAGCCGGGGATCTCACCAAAGGAGGCGTGGTGGTCAAAAATGGTGGTAACGCCCTGCCGGATGCAGTCTAAGTAAGTGGCGTAGGAGCTGGCTCTGGTGGCTTCCAGATCCAACTTCCGGTCGATTGCCCACCAGGTGCCGTCCAGAACCTCGTAGAAATTGGTGGGGTTGTTGCCCCTGATGGAAAGACCACGGGCCAGAGCGCTGTAAATATGGGTGTGGGCATTGATGAGACCGGGCATAATGACGCCGCCCTTGGCATCAACAAAGGAAGCCTCAGGATACTTTGCCTTTAATTCTGCGGTTGTACCTACGGCAAGGATATATGCGCCCTCAATGGCAACACCGCCATCGGGCAGATAGGGTAGCTCCGGATCACGGGTTATGAGCTTGCCGTTTGCGAGGATGTACATAGAATTACCTCCTGTTAGTGAAATTGGGTTTGAGAGGTCTTTTTGAAGAATCCGAACCTATCACCCGGATGCAGGACGGATAAACAAAAATGGAGCTGACCGAATAAATCCTCAGTCATCTCCACTCGCACCATTGGCCGAGTGATAGTTGAAAGCCCGTGCGCGAAGCACTTCGTTACAGCTATCATCATTAACATTATAACAGAATATGATATAAAATTGCAAGGACAATTTATCGCAGGAATCCGGCGAAACAGTAGAAAAATCATCATTATTTTTGTGCAAAAGAGCAAAAGGCCCTGCCACAAAGCAGGGCAGGGCGGAAAAAGAGCTATTGAATTGGGATCAGCAGCATGGTGTTTTCTTCCAAAGCGCCGGGCTGTATCTGATTTGCTTTGCAAATATCCTCTATGGTAGAGTTGTGTTTTTTTGCCAGTGACCAGAGCGTGTCATCCGGCCGCACAGTCTGAATAACCACAGACGGACGGCTTGCCCGGGGGCGTTGTTTCTCACCAAAGCTTGCGGAACTGATCATTGTGAGATCCTGCTGCGAATAGCAGTCTACAGTCAGTTCCAAATTGGGCCGCAGACTGGTTCCCATTGAGCCTGCGCCCCAGCCGACGGAACCCGAAAGCCTGCTTTTCACGGTGCAGGGGCATCCCGAAGCCAGAACCATCTCACTGGTTCCGCTTCCCCGTGCGGTTTTTCCCTGTAGCTTACCGGCATCGTCATAATACAGAATGCTGCACCAAACCGGTGCCTCGATTAGGGCCGTGTCACCGCTTCGGTTTACCTTGGGAAAGCTTGGCAGCACAGTGGCATCAATTATTGTGCCCCCGGACATAGAAAATCCCACTTCAACTGCGGCATTTCTTTTATGGTGATCCAGCCTTGCACTGATCCCGGAGGTGGTGGTCTCCAGTTGGGCGGCTCTGTTTGGGCTGTAAACATCCGCAACCAGCTCCAATAGATGAGCTTTATGCACCATGCACTGTGCACAAAATTGGCATGACATCATCAGCTCTCGGTTTTCTTCATTCAGACTCAGATCGCCTTCCATAAGAAGCATCTGGCATTCCAGAGTTTCCTCCCGGTCATAATGCTGCTCCAACTGCGTGTATTGCGAGAAGGGAAGTGTATGATCCCAAACAGCCAGCCGATTCTCCGGGGTCATGTAGATGATATGAAGCCGCAGGCTTCCCTTAAATACTCCCTTGTCCCCCATGACCTTGGAATCCGTGATCTCCGGCTCTAATTGCCAAGCCACGATTTTTTCCATGGGTGGCATACCACTGGGCAGTGCAATGGCTTCCTCCATGGAGAACTGCTTTTCACACAGCTCAGAGGGCAGACTCATGGGAAGGCTTTGCTTTAATACCTCAACTTCCTTCGGTGGCGCAGGCAAACTGTAGATTTCGCCCTCTTTCCGTACATATGCCGCGGCTTCGCAGGCAACTGTTCCACGAAGTATTAGTTTCCTTGCCCCTGACATACGGGCATCCATGCTGTGCATCCGGCAATCTGCCCACAGCCCGTCCCAGAGCTCTACTCCAGGCGTGTCCCAACCCATAGAGAAGGGTATATACGCCCGCAGAGGTCTGGGGTCACCTTCATCTGCCGGGGCATATAAGACCCAGACATTCATGCCGCCGGAAAGGGACATTCGCCCTCCCTGCAGCTCCTTACTTCTTACTACAGGCACAGCCCATGCCCCGATGACCCGACCGATATCCGGTTCGCCCTCGGGTAGCGTGATCTCTGCGGTTTCCTCACGCACCCCTGTCTGTGTCACTGCTGTCTGCAAATAGGGAATGTTTGTTTTTTGAAAGGTCAAATCCATTGCCCTTAGCTCCTTTCGCAAAATCTCACTAGTATATATGCCCAAGCCTTCCGGATTATGACAGAGCTAACGAGCCTTTATCTTGGCAAAAAAACCTAACCCAAATACGGCGACAATGATTGCCGCGCAAAGAAACCCTGATTCAATGATCTTTCCTAAAAACACACCGACTCCGAAGGAAAAAAGCATTAGAGAATGAAGATGATTACAGCGCCACATAAAAACCGCCCCCTGCCATAGCATATGCAGGGAGCGGTTAGGTTGTGATAAAGAAAACAAAAAATCAGGGTTCGTCCATAACTTCCACGCAGGCACGAAGCACCTTGGACAGAATGGGCACGCAGATTTCACTGCCGCTGCCTGCATCCTCCACAAACACCACAAAAGCCAGGGGATAGTCTTCATCCAAACAGTAGCCGGAGAAGGTTGCCGTGGGCAGAAGTCCCTTTCCTACCTGAGCTGTACCGGATTTGGCACACACTTCAATATCCGGAAAGTTCTTATTCCCGTAGACCTTCACAACACACTGGCGCATCAGCTCCTGCAGCCGCAGGGCTGTTGAAGTGGACATGATACGGTCGGCCATTTCTGCTTTTGCGCTGTAGCCATTGTGTCCTCCGGAGGTTACGGAACTTACTAAATAGGGCTTTGCGGCTGTACCGCCTCCGGCAATCTGCCCCATAAAGAGCATATAGCGGCAGGGATTTACCAGGTCTGTGTGCTGACCAATGCTGCTCCAGGCCAGATCATAGTCAGAGGTTGTGCTTGCCTCAAAGCTTCCCTTGGCAGTGGTAATGCTGTCAAAGGTAACCGGCTCTGTCAGACTGTAGTTCTTCACATACTCTTTTAGCTTCTCCGGCCCCAACTCCATGGCGATCTGGGCAAAGGCGCAGTTGCAGGAGCGGCGCAATGCTTCGTCCAGCTTGATCTTTCCATGGTTTCCGGCGCAAATAACCTCATCGCTTCCCACGGTGAGGCTACCGTCGCAGATAAAGCTCCGGGATTCAATATCCGGAATCTCGTTTAAGGCAGCGGCGGTGGTTACGATCTTGAAAATAGAGCCGGGCGTGTAAGCAGACTGGGTAAACCGGTTTACATACACGCCGTCATATGCACCAGTGTCATCATTTTTTATGTCAGGCACATTGTCCGGGTCATAATTAGGGCAGGAAAGGGCGCACAAGATCTCTCCCGTTTCGTAATTGTATACGGCAACTACACCCTTTTTGCCCTTCATTGCTTCCAGGGCTGCTGCTTGTACCTTGGCGCTGACAGTAAGAACGGCTTGCCCTCCTGTACCGGAGGAAGCATACAGGCCGTTAAAGCGGTCAAAGCCTACCATGTGGCTGCTGTAAGCGGCAAGTGCGGGGGCGCTGATGTACCCATACCGATCGCCCATAAGATGCAGGGTAGACCTGCGGACGCTTTCATCTTTGCTGTAGACACGGCTTTCTGTGGAGTCCAGAAGCAGAACACCCTCCCGGTCTGTAATGATGCCGCAGTCCAGATTGCCGCCTTTATATACGTGTGGGCTTCCGGGGAAAGTGACCCATTGGGGGGATTTTACGGCATATTCTGCCAGGAAGAAAACAAGTCCTGCTACCAAAAGAAGCGCCAGCAAAAGGGCGGTTTTAGTTCGGGATGCGATTCTGTTCATTTCTTATCCCCCTTTTTCTGCTGTTTCTTTTTGGGAAGCCGCACAGCGAAGCTGGCATTCTGCCGTGTATCAGCGGCTTTGATAAAGGCCAGCATACCCCAAGCAGAGATCATGCTGCTGCCGCCGTTGGAAAGGAAGGGGAAGGTGATGCCGGTCAGAGGCAGAATATCTACAGTGCCCATGACGTTAAGAATAGTCTGAACTGTAATAATGGTGATGGCGGTACAAGCACCGATGGTATAGAAGCTGCTTCGACCCTGTGCTGCAGAGCGAACCACAAAGACCACCAGAATCACTATGCACAGCACAGCCATCATAGCCATTAGGAGGCCCCATTCCTCGGAAACAGTGGCAAAAACCAGGTCAGTGTCACTGGCTGCAACATACTTCAGCCACCCATTTCCTCCCCCTAAGCCCAGAAGCCCACCGGAGGCAATGCACATCATAGCTCTGGTCTGCTGATAGCCCCCTTCCAGGGGCACTTCCCACACGTGCCGCCAGGAGGCAAAGCGCCGCAGCACATGGGGCTTCAAAAAACGCAGTGCGGTCACGCCACCAAAGCCGCCTACGGCACCCAGAAGGGCAATGGTGGCGAAGTTGCCGGAGCGCAGGTAGGCGATCATGGCAAAGCTTGCCAAGAAGACGATGGCTGTGCCAAAGTCGTTCATAAGGGCAAGACAGCCGCAGATCACACCGGAATAAACAATAAACAGAGTCAGGTTTCTCTTGGTGACAATGCGGTCCATGGTGGACACTCCGGCAAAAATGAAGCACAGCTTCACCAGCTCTGATGGCTGGAAGGAGAAAGAGCCGATCATGATCCAGTTTTTCGCGCCGTACCGTTCCACACCAAAGATCAGGTTTGCCACCAGAAGCACAACACCCATGGCAGCAGCTAAGTACCGCACCTTCTGGGCTCTCTCCAGATCCCGCAAAGACCAACCGATGACCAAAAAGGCCGCAAGCCCCATGCCCATGGCAAGGATTTGCTTCACAGTTTCTGTGGGTGCAGCCGTGGCAATGACGGCCATGCCCAGGGTGCTGAGGAAGAAGGCCAGGATCTCCACCTCGTAGCCCTTTCTGTGAATCGCGGTGTAGAACAGGAATAAGATCCACTGAATTGCCATAATGCAGCCAAAACCAACGAAAATATGACCCATATGCTCCGGCTTTGCAGCAAACAGAAGCTGCATGGACATAAAGAACTGAAACAGAGTCAAAAGTGCCAAAGTTAGACCCGGATGAAAGCCAACACCGGCCTGCGTTCGCAGGGAGGTCTGGTAGTTTTCCTGATCTCGGGAAATGGGATGCAGGGTCATTTCCAGGCCGCTGAGGGAGATCACATCTCCCGATTCAATGGCGCAGATGGAAATATCCTTTTTGTTGACTTGAACCCCGCCCTTTGAGCCAATGTCGCTGACGGTCCAGCTTCCGTCATCGTAGCGGGTCAGAACTGCATGACTGCGGGATATGGTGGGCAGATCGATCACGATATCGCATCCCTTGTGCCGCCCGATCACATTTTCCCAATGGGTAACCGGCAACTCGTTGCCATCGGGCAGACGGAGCCAACCCCAGATTTCCGGCTCTTTCCGGAAGGTCATCAGGCTCTTGCCACAGCGGAACAGGAGAATGAGGGCCAAAAAGGGGAGCAGATAACGGACAAAGCCGCAGTAGATGGAACCAAAGGTATGGCTTCCCAGAGGAAGCTCGCCCAGGTCATGCAATAGGGAATATAAGCCTTCCAAAAAACCAATCCTTTCTCGTGCGTATTAATAGGCTTAGCATAAGCCCACTGGGGCAAAAAGTCAAATTAAGTTTTTGTGAATGAACGAAGGAGGCTGATCTCCTTCGCGTATCCGTCCAGCTCATTGGGGGTCTCTAAAACCATAGGAAGACCGACTAGGGCGGGATGCTCTGCAATTCGGGCGAAGGTGTCAAGACCAATAAATCCTTCTCCCAGACAGGCATGGCGATCCTTCTTTGCTCCCAGAGGGTTTCTGGAATCGTTTAGGTGCAGAGCCTTTAGCCGCTTGATGCCAATGATTCGCTCAAATTCCTCCAGCACACCGTCCAGATTGCTGGCGATGTCGTAGCCACCGTCCCAGATGTGGCAGGTATCCAGACAGATGCCCAATCGGTCAGTTGGTACAGCTTCTAAGATCATAGCCAGCTCCTCAAAGCTGCCGCCGATCTCACTGCCTTTTCCTGCCATAGTCTCCAAAAGTACGGTAACAGGCAATTCCTTTTCCAAAGCACCTTCCAATGCGACCGCAATTTGGCGAACCCCCTCTTGCAAGCCCTGTCCTACATGGCTTCCGGGGTGGAAGTTATAAAGACTTCCGGGGATCAATGCAGTTCTGCCTAAGTCCTCACTAAGCACCTGTGCTGCAAAGTCTCTTGCCTCTGCTTCCTTGGTGCAAAGATTCATAGTATAAGGGGCATGGGCTACAAGGCTTCCAAAGGAAAGCTCCTGCATCATTTTTCCAGCGGTTTCTGCGTCCTTGTGGTCAGGCGCTTTTGCACGGCTGCCTCTGGGATTCCGGGTGAAATATTGAAAGGTATCAGCACCAATGCTTTGGGCAGTCTTCACCATGGCGCAGTAGCCCTTGGAGGCTGAAAGGTGACATCCGAAATAGGGCATCATAATCCCTCCTTCCTGTCCTTCGCAGATATTATAGCATTCTTTTCCTGTTCTCTCAAGAAAATGTTTCCTTTTTTCCCTTTCCGTGGTATAGTTATATGCAGAAAGAAAGGGGTGTTTATATGGCCAGAACGGAAGGACAAAAGCTGACCTTGCTTTATATAAAGGACTATTTGGAGCGCAATTCCCATGAAGAGCATCCGGTTTCTGCCCGGGAATTGATCTCCTATTTGGAAGGCAAGGGAATCACCTGCGACCGCAGAACTATCTATGCCGATGTCCGTGCCTTGCAGGATTTTGGGCTGGACATCGTCAACCTGAAAGGGCCCAAGGGGGGCTACTATGTGGCTTCCGGCACCTTCCAGACTCCGGAATTGAAGCTTTTGATCGATGCGGTGCAGTCTGCCCGATTCCTGACGCAGAAAAAGAGCCGGGAACTGACCAAAAAGCTTATGGGACAGTGCAACCGCTATGATGAGAGTCTGCTGGGCCGTCAGGTGGTGGTGCAGGGCCGTGCCAAAAGCATGAATGAGAGCATTTATTATAATATCGATGCCATTCAGGAAGCCATCGTAAACAATCGAAAGATCACCTTCCAATATTTTGACTGGGACATTTCCCACAAGCAGAGCTTCCGACCCGGCCCTTACGAGGCCAGCCCTTATGCCCTCTGCATGGACAGCGAGAATTATTACCTTCTGGCTCATTCTGACCGCCATGGTGTCACCCACTACAGGGTAGACAGAATGTTGAGAATTGCCATGCTGGAAGAAAAGCGCACCCCCTGCCCGGAGCTTTCCGGGGAGGCATTGAAGCGATACGGACAAAAAATGTTCCAGATGTTCTCAGGAGAAACGGAGCGAGTAAAGCTGCGCATGGTAAACCGTTTTGCGGGCATTGTTTTTGACCGCTTTGGGGAAGATACTATGCTGATTCCTGATGGGGATGATCATTTTGTGTTTACTGCCGATGTAGCTGTATCACCCATGTTTCTAAGCTGGGTCATGGGCTTTGGCAAGGATGCGGAAATCATGTTCCCGGAGCGGGTGCGAATGGCCTGCTCGGATCTGTGCCGGGAAATATTAAATCAATACCTGGACAAGCAGTACGGGCAAGGGGATCAGGGGCTGGAGGAGTGAGTGTGGTTCGTATCATAATAGTAGCTGCTTTGATGATTGCCGTTCTTGGGGGAACCAACTATTACATTGCCTACAGGGTCTATCAGGGCATTGCTTCTGTGCTTCCTAAGATGTGCTTTGGCATTGTGCTGGCTGTGTTTGCGGCTTTAACGGTGCTTATGATTCTGGGGTTTGTCAGATCTATGCTGCCGCTGCCTTCCGGAATAAAGCATATTTTGGGAGCAGCATCTTCCTGGTGGATGGGAATTTTTATATATTTATTGCTGTTTACGGTTGCGGTGGATCTGGTCATTCTGCTGTGCCGTATGTGCGGCGCTTCCTTCTTAAATAACCCGGGGTTCAGGAGTATCGCTCTTTTCCTTGTGCTTGCATTGACTTCTGCAACGGTTGCTTACGGTGCTGCGCATGCCAGACAGATCAAGCATATTTCTTATGAAGTGCAGCTTGAAGGAAAAACGGATATATCGGACATGAACATTGTTATGATCAGTGACCTCCATCTTGGTGCATTGGGTTCTGAATCCCGCCTTGAAAAAATCGTCAGAGAGATCAATGGACTGAAGCCTGATTTGGTGTGTGTGGCGGGAGATTTTTTTGATACAGATTTTATGGAAATCAAAGATCCGGAGCAGGCTGCTGCAACATTAAAGGGGATCAAATCCACATATGGCACCTATGTTTGCCTTGGCAATCATGATTCCGGTGAGACTGTTGAAGAAATGAAGGCTTTCCTGCAAGCTTGTCATATGCAAGTGCTGAATGACGAATATGTCGTTATTGATGAAAGGCTGATCTTGGCGGGCAGACTGGACGCTTTCCCAATTGGCGGCTATGGAGACATGAGCCGAAAAGAGCTTTCCTCCTTCCTTCCCGGAGCAAACAATGACCTTCCGGTCATTATCATGGATCATAATCCAGCCAATGTGGATAGCTATACCAAGGAAGCAGATCTGATCCTGTCCGGGCATACGCACAAAGGACAGATATTTCCCGGTAACCTGATAACAGGACTTATGTATGCTGTAGATCATGGGCATTATCAAAAGGATGCAAACAGTCCTCATGTTATTGTAACCTCAGGCGTGGGTTATTGGGGAATGCCTTTGCGGATCGGAACGGATTGCGAAATTGTCAGCATAAGGTGCAAAAATTGAGTTTTTACGGTGCTTTTGAAAAATGCCCTTGGGTGAGTGCTTGCTTGTTACCCTGCGTAATGTGCTATATTAGGGGCGACAGGAGGTGAAAAGCTATGTCAAAATACACAACAGGAGAGTTGGCGAAGCTGTGCGGAGTATCCGTGCGAACAGTTCAGTATTACGATGAGCGAGGCGTGTTATTTCCCAGTGCTTTGTCTGAAGGCGGCAGGCGCCTATACTCTGAGGAGGACTTAAAACGGATGAGATCCATCTGCTTTCTCAGAAGCATGGATATTCCCTTAAACGGGATCAAGACCCTCATGGCTGAAGACAACATCGAGAATATTCTGGATGTGATGCTGACTCAGCAGGAGAAGGGCCTGCGGGAGGAACTGGAAAAGCTGCAACAGCAGCTTCAGACCGTTCAATCCTTGAAAGCTGCCCTGAAAACAGTGGATCAGCTCTCAGTGGAATCCATCGGTGACATAGCCTGCATTATGGAAAACAAAAAGAAACTGAAAAGGCTGCGCTGGACCATCTTGGTGCTTGCCCTGATTGCGGAGACGATTGAAATAGGAACGGTCATTCTCTGGGTGAGAACCGGAATCTGGTGGCCCCTTGTAGCGTACTTGCCGGTACTTCTGGTGATGGTCACTTGGATCTCTGCCTATTATTACCGTCAGATTGCGTATATTTGTCCCCAGTGTCATGAAGTATTTAAGCCCAAGTTCCAGGAAATGTTCTGGGCAAATCACACACCAAACACCAGAAAACTGTGCTGTCCTCATTGCGGACATAAGGGTTACTGCGTAGAAGTCCACGCAGATGCGCTGCAAAAGCAATAAGAATCGGGACACCTTCCCAAAATGGAGGGTGTCCCAATTTTTTTGGATAATTCTTACAGACGGTCAATGGCTGCCTGAATCCGTGCGCGGCTTCTTTCCTCGCCCAGAATGACCATAACGGTATAAAGATCTGGGGAGTTGGTCTTGCCGGTGAGAGCAAGGCGCAGGAAGGTGCTGATGTCAGCCACAGAGCCAGGCCATGCAGTGGGGTCTTGCTTGTACAGCTTCATGTTGCTGGTAAAGCCAAGAGATTCTGCCAGAGCCTTTACCTTGTCGAACCATGCGGTTGCATCGTCCGCAGGATCATAGGTTTTCAGGAAACCTTCCAGAGCGGCCTTCACGGTTTCGGGAGCGAAGCCCTCGGGGAAGCTGGCATCCTTGTCGAAGAAGCTCTCATAGAAGAATCCCATGTAAGGCTTGGCATCTTTCAGGGTGGTCAGGTCCTTTCTGGGCTTCTTGCCGCCTCTGCCAATGGCGAAGATAGACTTTGCATAGGCAGGATCAGAAGCCAGAGCATCTGCAAACTCCGGGTCAAACTCTCTTGCGTATTTCAAAGTCAAGTCGTAAACCTCGTCAGCAGACAGGACGGACAGGACATTCTTGGAAACGTCGCACAGCTTGGCGTAGTCGAACAGAGAACCTGCGGGGTTCAGCTTCTTGGGGGAGAACTTGAAGGTGGTAGCATCGGCATTGGGGTTAGCCTTTCTCCAATCCTCGTAGTTGGAGTTGAGAATGGTCATCAGGTACTCATAGACCGCCTTGATGGGGAAGCCCTCAGCCTTATAGTAGGTCAGAGCAAGCTCCGGGTCTTTCCGCTTGCTGAGCTTCCGCTTGGAAGTACCGTCCATCTTCATGAGAGGCCCAATGTGAACATATTTGGGAAGCTTAAAGCCAAGAGCCTGGAAAAGCTGAAAGTGGAAGGGCAGGCTGGGCATCCACTCATCACCACGGACAACATGGGTGGTGCGCATGAGTCGGTCATCCACAGCGTGTGCAAAGTGGTAGGTGGGGATGCCGTCGGATTTCAGAAGCACCTGGTCAATGTCGTTTTCCGTAATGGTCAGCTCACCCTTGACCAGATCGTTGTACTTAAACTTGTTTTCCAGGCAGCCGGTGGAGCGGAAGCGGAGAACCCAGGGCTTTCCTGCATTCAACTGTGCCTTGATGTCCTCAATGGGACGGTCACGCCAAATGGCGAACTGACCGTAGTAGCCGAAGTTTAGCTTCTGTGCTTCCTGGGTCTGGCGCATCTGGTTCAAATCTTCCTCGGTGCAGAAGCAGGGGTAGGCCTTGCCTTCCTGCACCAGCTTCTTTGCAAAGACGTGGTAAATGTCCGCTCTCTGCCGCTGACGGTAAGGGCCGTAGTCGCCACGATCACCGTCTACCACAGCTCCTTCGTCAAAGTTGATGCCGTAGTATTTCAGTGTGTCGATCAAAACCTCTACCGCACCGGGCACTTCCCGCTTGGCATCGGTGTCTTCCACCCGCAGGAACAGAACGCCGCCGCTCTGGTGGGCCATGCGCTCGGAGATTATGCCCTGCACAAGATTTCCCAGATGGACAAAACCGGTGGGACTGGGAGCCATACGGGTGACCACAGCACCCTCTGGAAGCTGACGCAGGGGGAATTTAGCTTCCATTTCCTCCGGAGTCTGATTCACATGAGGAAACAGCAGCTCTGCTAAAGAATTGTAGTCCATATTGGTTACCTCTTTAAGAGTTTATTTGTTATTATAACGCTCCAAAGCAATAGCCAAAAGATCCATAGCTCTTTCCAGATCTTCTTCTTTGCTGACATAGGCAATTCGCACTTCGTTGATGCCCTTGCCGGGAGTTTCATAGAAAGGAGCGCCGGGGGCGAACATAATGGTTTCGCCATTGTCCTCGAACTCGGTCAGCAGCCAATGCTGGAATTTGTCGGCATCGTCAACAGGCAGGGAAACCATCATATAGAATGCGCCGCTAGGCTCGGTAAACTTAACGCCGGGGATCTGGGACAGCTTGCGGGACAGCACATCTCTACGGTGGCGGTACTCTTCCTTACATTCTTTGAAGTAGGAGAAGTCCACGCTGTAAAGGGCAGCAGCGCCTACCTGATCCAAGGTAGCAACAGACAGACGAGACTGGCAGAATTTCAACACAGCCTGCTGTAGGAGCTTATTCTTGGTGATGATGCAGCCGATACGGGCGCCGCAGGCGGAGAACCGCTTGGAAGCGGAGTCAATGAGAACCAGATTTTCGGCGATGTCGTCAAACTGACCCATGCTGAACAGCTCGTCAGAGTCGGTGTAGCAGAACTCACGGTAAACTTCGTCTGCGATCAGGAAGACATTATGCTTCTTGGCAACATCGGCGATCATGCGCATTTCTTCCTTGGACAGCACAACGCCGGTGGGGTTGCCGGGATTTACGATCAGGATGGCTCTGGTGTTCTGAGTGATGAGCCGTTCCAGCTTGTCCCGATCTGCATAGCGGTAGCCGTTTTCAGCCTTGGTGGGCAGTGCGCGGACAACGCCGCCAGCTGCATGGACAAAGGTGGAATAGTTGGGATAGAAGGGCTCAGGGATAATGACCTCTGTGCCGGGATCCAGGATAGACAGGAAGGTAAAGAGCAATGCTTCGCTGCCGCCGGTGGTGATTAGAATGTCGTTGTTTTCCAGGTGGATCTGCATACGGTTATAGTAGCTCTGAATGGCGGCGATTAGTGTGGGGATGCCGGGGGAGGGAGCGTAAGACAGGGTTTTCTCACGATAATTCATAACGGCTTCGTAGAAAGCAGGAGGGGTGGGCAGATCGGGCTGACCCATGTTCAGCTTATAGATCTTGAGGCCACGGTTCTGTGCCGCCACCTCATAGGGGTGGAACTTACGCATGGGGGAGGGGAAGCAGCGGTTAGCATTGACGGAAATCTGCATTTTTCATTACCTCGAATCCTGTATTTTTTTGTGAAGTGGTAGATATTGCTTTGAGAGCCGGATTACCTCCGGACTCAGTAATAACAGTGCAATGAGATTGGGGATAGCCATAAGGCCATTGACCATCTCAGAAAGAGACCACACCACAGCCGGCGAGATCACAGCTCCCAAAACTGTGGTTATGGCATGAAACACCGGGAACAACTTCCCGGTTTTTCCTCCAAAAAGGTATTGTGCGCAACGCGTTCCATAAAGCCCCCAGCCCAAGACCGTGGCAAAGGCCAGAATTGCCATGGATGCCGCCAGAAAAACCTTGACCCAAGGCCCATACACAGATGCAAAAGCTGCTACCGTCAGCTCACCGCCTGCTACAGTTCCATAGGGGATGTCAATTGGTGCAGTGAGGATCACAAGAGCAGTTAGAGTGCAGATCAATATGGTATCCACAAATACCTCAAAAATTCCCAGAAGGCCCTGTTTTACCGGGTTATCCGTATTTGCGCCCCCGTGGGCAATGGAGGCAGTGCCCATACCGGCTTCGTTGGTGAAGACCCCTCTGGAAACGCCAATCCGCAAGGCGAGAAAGGCAGAACCGACTGCACCACCGGTCATGGCCTTGGGATGAAACGCACCCTGTATAATGGAAGCAATTGCACCGGTCAGTGCAGCCCGATGGGAAACGATAGCGCCAAGGCTTAAAATTATGTAGCCAATACAGACCAGGGGGATCATCAATTCTGCAACAGAACCGATCCTTTTTGCGCCGCCTAAGACCACCAGAGCTATAAGAATGCCCATAAAAAGCCCTAAAAGCAGGGCACAATATTTACCGGACACCACTCCAACATAGGGGAGCGCTTCTTCTATGGCAGAAACAGCGGTGTTGATCTGCACGCAGTTACCCACACCGAAGGCGGCAACCACACCAAGTACGCAATAAAGTGGCGCTAAAAATCTCAGTCCGGAGGGGAGTCCGTCCCGGATGAAATACATGGGGCCGCCCAGCTTCGTACCGTCGGATGCAGTCTTTTGATAGCGCACAGCCAAAACGACCTCGGCATATTTCAGGATCATGCCCAGTATGGCAGCCATCCACATCCAGAACACAGCCCCAGGCCCACCGATGGCAATGGCCCCGGCTACGCCTGCAATGTTTCCGGTTCCCACAGTTGCCGCCAATGCGGTACATACCGCCTGGAAGGGGGATACGCCGGATGAACTGGGTGTTTTCAGGCTTTTTGCTGCCTCCTTTATTGAAAGGGGCAGCTTTCGAACCTGAAAGAATCGGGTTTTTACAGTGTACATGAGTCCCACCGCCAGAATACCCAGCAGGGCAGGAAAGCCCCAAACAAAGCGGTTGGCACAGTCGAGCAAATTGGTGATACATTCCATGAAAGCCTGCCTCCTATTGACAGGAGACCGCAGCCTCCTAAAGAATAACATCATTTTCTGTTTAATGCAAGAGGTACTAACATATTATTACAATAAAATAAGAGCAATAGAGAAAATTTCTCCCTTGCTCTTTGGTATGATGTGAATTTTGGGCTTATTTCCACTGCGCCCAGATCTCCGGGCAGTAGCCGCAGGTGGCCTGTTTTCCGTTGCGCACAATGGGGGTGCGCATCAGCTTGGGGTTGTCGAAGACCTTGTCCTCTTTGGTTCGTACATCGTCGGTATACTTGAGAAGCAGCAGATCAGGGTCTTTGCTGTCCCAGTTAATGAGATTGTCGATGCCGCCCACAGCGCGGAGAACGGAATCGAATTCGCCCCCGGACATACCGAATTTAATCAGGTCGATCCGCTGGAAGTTGATACGCCGCTCCTTGAAGTACCGCTCTGCCTTTTTGGTGTCAAAGCACTTGCCTGTGCCGAAAATCTGGATGTTCAATATTCTACCTCCATTAGTGTCAATCCCTGGGGCGGGACGGTATAGCCTGCCATGGCCCGGTTTTCTCCCTCTAAAATGGAAGGGATGTCATCCGGGGAGAGCCGGGAAAGCCCCACTTCGATGAGTGTTCCGGTGATGATGCGAACCATATTGTACAAAAAGCCGTCTGCCCGGATGCGCACTTGAATTTCCTCGCCCACCTGCATAACATCAAGTTGGCAGACTGTCCGTACTGTGGACTTGTTAAATTTCTTATTGGAGCAGAAGGCTCTGAAATCATGGCTTCCCAGAAGATACTGGGCCGCTTCCTGCATAGCTTCCAGGTTTAGAGGTGCTTCCATGCGGTATACCTGATTGCGGATGAATACACAGGGAGCGGGGGAGTTCCAGATGCGGTATAGGTAGGTCTTTGCCTTGGCATTATAGCGAGCATGAAACCGAAGCTGTGCTTCCTCACAAGATACTATGCCAACATCCCCCGGTAAATACATCCGAAGCTTCCGAAGCATTTCATCAGTGGGCATGGCGCTTTTGCAGGAGAAGCTTGCTACCTGACCCATAGCATGAACACCGGCATCGGTCCTTCCGCTGCCGATAACCTCAATGGGCTCATCAAGCAGGCGACCCAGGGTTGCTTCCAGTTTTCCCTGTATAGTGCTGTTGGTGCTTCCCAACCGCTGCCAGCCCCGGTAGCGTGTGCCGTCATAGGCAAGCACCAGCTTAATCGTTCTCATAGCTTTCCAATTCCTCTCGGGCCTCCCGCTCGCTGTCTGCGGAGAACAGAAACCGACCTTGACGGTCGTATACCTGAACATGGCCAAAAATGTGGCGGATAGAATACATAAGGATCATCCCTTCTTCTGTTATGACACAATTCTATCCTAAAATATGTACAAATAGTTGCACTCTTAGAAATGCAGACCGGGAGCAAATGTCCCGGCCTGCTGTGAAGTTTCAGAGGATCGCTTTAATCCCAACGGGCAGTGAGGACTGCGTTCTTTTCTGCGATGGATTCAACTGTGACACGATTACCGTCGTTGTCGAACCAGCCCAGGAAGAGCTTGTCCGAAGCACAGGGAAGAACCGGCACAGGATCAACACTGTTCATGGGCGTCCATTCCGGCACCAACAGGGTTTCGTAAGGAAGTCCACGGATATAGTAGTCGATGGCATCGTCATACAGTTTGCCGCCACTGCCTACGGTAAGCGCACTGCCATTGCCCTTATAGCGTGCATAACAGAAATTGGCATTGTCACCGTCTGTACTGTAATCGGCATACAGGAAAATAGAGGCTTCAATGATTCTGCGTTTACAGGTGCCGGGGGCGATGCTGCCGCCAACACGACACCAGGAACCCATGGCATCCATCAGTTCCAGCTCCGTATAGCCCTTTTCGTATTCACCCTTTCCTGCCAGACAGCGGCCCAGCTTGTAGCTCTGGCTTGTCCAGGCAGCGCCAAGGTTAAAGGTGAAGCTGACCAGAGAGTCAAACTCATTCTGGGAGAATTTCACTGTGTGCTTATTCTCAAAGCCGGTGATGGAGGTTTCGTACTCATTTGCCAATTCCTCCAGAAGAAGCCGTTCGCCTTCTTCCTTGGTCAGGTTAAAGTATTTGTCGGCGATCTTGTCATAGTCGCCGTATTCGTCGCAGCGGTTTCCTTCATCATCCCGGCAGCAGATGCCGTAACCAACAGTCCACTGGCTGTAGTCCCAGTAGGGCTTTTCATCAAAGCCTTCCCGGAGCTTAATAAACTCGATGATCTCTTTGCTGGCGAGGCCATAGGGGTTATAATCCTCTCCGGGCTCAGTGGGATCTTCGGGCTCAGTGGGATCTTCGGGTTCAGTAGGATCTTCAGGCTCGGTAGGATCTTCAGGCTCGGTCGGATCAATAGGATCAGTGGGCTGCGTGGACTCTTGATCCTGAATCAGCTTGCACATACGCTGCAGCAGGGCGGCAATCTGTGCTCTGGTGGTGTTGCCTTGGGGTTGCAGCTTCATTCCGTCGTCTGTGGAAACGCCGGTGATGATCCCATTACCCACAGCCCAGGACAGAGCTTTTATAGCATAGCTGTGAACGAACCGGGTATCTGCAAAGCCGGAAAGATCGTCAGTCTGTCCTTCTTCCAAGTCAAGATAGTTTATGTAGTAGCGGTGAAGAATGGCAGCCATCTGTTCTCTGGTGATGTCATCATAAGGGCTGAAGGTGGTAGCGGATGTGCCGTTGACAACTCCTTCCTCTGCGGCCCACTGAACAGCCTTAAAGAAGAAATCATCATTTTCCACGTCGGTAAATGCCACATTAGTGATAACAGAAGGTTCACCCGCCATGCGGTACAGAACTGTAACGGCCTGACCACGAGTCAAATTATTGTGGGGGCTAAACTTGGTTCCGCTGGTGCCGTTCATAATGCCGTTTTCATAGACAAACAGAACATAGGGATAGAACCAGCTTTTCTGGGGCACATCCTCAAAGGGAAGCTTGCTGTCAGCCATGGGCTTAACGGTGGCCATAGGCACATTTTGTGCTTTTTCGGTTGCGTCCGCCGGTTTGCCGGAGATATAAATTTCGTCCTCTGTAGAGGTAATGGGGGCGGCAGCATAAATTTGCGGCATGGAGATCACACCGAGAAGGAGTGTAAAAACCAATACACAGATTAGCAGTCGTTTCATATCGTTCCTCCATAATTCTTCGGATACTGTATAATTGTAACAAATTGTAATCAAAATGTCAATAGCTTTTTTCTAAAAAACGCTGAAATTGAAGGTGTTTATGAAACTTTACAGGTTATTTTCTCTGTTTTATACTCTAAAAAGTGGAGGGAAACTGCATTTTATACATAAACTCATGAATATCCTGCAGGAGTCGACATTTTCACGCCGATTTTTGAAATGTCTTCTATATGTTCTAAAATCTCAGCAAATGTTGTGGAAATAACAGGTTTTTGGATTTGAAAAATTGTCAGCTCATAAATTAAAAATTTTTTGAAAAATTTTCAAAAAAGGGCTTGCATTTTGTGAAAAGGTGTGTTATTATATCGGGGCGCTGAGGCGAGAGACCAAAGCGAAAAGTAAAAATCCGGGTGTGGCGAAGTTTGGTATCGCGCTTGAATGGGGTTCAAGAGGCCTCGAGTTCGAATCTCGACACTCGGACCAAAACCACCGAAAACGATTCGTTTTCGGTGGTTTTTCTAACTTTTGGGTGTGTTTTCTTTTGTGTGATTTACTGCAAGAATCTGTCTACTACACCCCTACTACACCCCGGAATCAATGAAATCTTGACTTCTCTTTCAGATGCTTTTTGCAGTCGAAAAATACGCCACCCGGCCTCCCCACCTCATAGGATAGGAGCAAACCGGGTGGTGTTTATTTATGTCTGTATTAGAAGGGCAGTGTAAGCTTACTCCACCTCAACCAGCTCATACTCTCTGCTGCCGTAACCCAGCTTGGCAGCAGCCTCAATGGTCAGCACACCGTTTCTGCTCTCCACACGCTCCAGGAAGTGAGCCTTGCCGGGGTCTTCAGATGAGTACACCAGATCGATACAAGCCTGATCGATGGCAATAGGATCGGTGGATACCAGAACACCAATATCCTGAATGCAGGGGTCTTCTGCCACAGCGCAGCAGTCGCAGTCTACACTCATATTCTTCATGACATTGACATAGATCAGGTTTCCCTTGAAGTATTCCACTACAGAACCGGCGGCATCTGCCATGGACTCCAGGAAGGAATCGTGGTCAGCAGTCCAGATGTTCTCGGGAACGCCTGCGCCATGGATGTAGGCCTTGCCGAAGGAGGAAGCAACACCAATACTCAGCTGCTTCAGCGCTCCGCCGTAGCCGCCCATGGGGTGACCCTTAAAGTGGGAGAGAACCACCATGGATTCATAGTTTGTAATGTCCTTGCCCACATAGTTTTTCTTGATGACCTTGCCGTTGGGAATTTCCAGAACCAGATCAGGGCCTTCGGCATCCAGAAGATCTACAGTAAAATACTTGCTCCAACCGTGGTCAACAAACAGTCTGCGGTGGCGCTCGGTGTCGTTGCGCTCGCCGTCATAGGCGGTGTTGCACTCTACCACAGTGCCGCCAACATATTCGATCACATTTTTCCAGAAATCCGGGCGCAGGAAATTCTGGTTGCCCTTTTCACCGGAATGTACCTTAATGGCTATGTTGCCTGGAAGCTTCTTCTCGGCCATTTTGTAAAGCTCTAAGACCTTTTCTGGGGTAATGGTGCGGGAGAAATAAACCTTTGCGCTCATATGATAACCTCCTAAAATTTTATTTTTCTTATTGCTCCCATTATAACAGAAGTGGGGCAAAAAGGCAATATTTATCTGCATCCGTGATTTGCTGTTTTAGGGTGACGAACTCAACAAAAAATTATGAAAAAATATCCCCCCACCGGGCTTGTAGCGTGCTAAATCATTCATTATAATGTAGAAAAAACACGGGAGGAACATCCTATGAAAAAGATACTTGTCTTGCTTCTTGCTGCCGCTCTTCTGGTTTTCTTGTTTGCCGCCTGCAGCACAAATGAAAATAAGGCGGGTAATACCCGCGCCATTTCAGATGGGGCAGGCCGTGAAGTTGCCGTGCCGGAAAAGGTGGAATCTATCGTCTGCGTGGGCGTTGGCGCGCTTCGCTATACCTGCTACATGGGCGCAGCTGATCTTGTTGTAGGTGTAGAGGACTATGAGGTCAAGGAAAGCATTTCCCGGCTTTATAACTTCGTGAATTTTGAGAAATTTAAGGATCTTCCTGTAATCGGCACCAATGGTCAGCCCTACACAGAGGAAATCATCAACCTGGCACCCGATGTGATCGTTATGAGCAAGTACGCTTCTGTGGAAGCAGACGATCTGCAGGCCAAGACTGGCACCCCTGTTGTGGTCATTCCCGGCAGCGATACTACCTTGGATGCAGACTGCTATGAAACCATCCGCATTTTGGGCGAGCTTTACGGCCGGGAAACCAAAGCCGCAGAGCTGGACAAGTACTTAAAAGATATTCAAAATGACCTGACTGCCAGGACCAGGGACATCCCGGAAGGGGAGAAGCCCTCCGTCTATGTGGGCGGTGTATCCTTCAAGGGTCATCACGGCTTTGAGGGCACAGAGGCAGGCTACGGCCCCTTCAAACTGATCGGTGCAAAGAATCTGGCAGATACCACCGGACAGACCGGTGCGTTTAACGTTGACCTTGAACAGGTTTTGGCCTGGGATCCCGACCTTATTTTCGTTGATTTTAACGGTAGAGATCTGATTAAAGAAGACTATGGCAAGAACCCCGACTATTATCAGTCCCTCACCGCCGTGCAGAATGGCAATGTCTATTCCCAGATCTCATTCCGGGATTGCGCCTCCAATCTGGAAACCGCACTGGTAGATGCTTACTATGCTGCCTGTGTTATGTATCCCGAGCAGTTCAGGGATATTGACCCCGTTGCAAAAACCGGGGAAATTTTTGAAAAGCTGCTGGGCACAAACCCCTATGCAGATCTAAAGGAGGCCGGCTATGAGTTCCGTCCCGTCAAAATTGGAGAATAAGGGCATCGACCTGCTCTATCGAAAAAACCGGGTCAAAAGTATCACATTTCTCATTTCTCTGGGGGCACTGCTGCTCTTTGCCATCCTCTTTAGCCTCCGGGCAGGCTCTTACGAAACCCCCATTGGGGAGCTGATTAAGGGTATTTTCGGTCAGTCTTCCGACCGGAAGATTAACCTTGTGGTACAGCATAACCGTCTGCCCCGTATCCTCACAGCCATTCTTGCCGGTGGCGGCCTGGGTCTTGCGGGCTGCGTTTTGCAGGCAGTTCTCCGCAACCCATTGGCATCTGCCTCTACCCTGGGCGTATCCCAGGGCGCAACCTTTGGCGCAGCCTTCGGCATTGTGGTTTTGGGGCTGGGCAGTACCAGCGGCTTCGGCATTCCCCTGTGTGCATTTGTAGGGTCTATTTCCGTAGCCCTGGTCATTCTGGGCTTGTCCAAGTTTCGCCAGGTGTCCCCGGAGGGCATCGTTCTGGCGGGCGTGGCGATCAGCTCCATGTTTACCGGCGCAACTACCCTCATCCAGTATTTTGCAGACGAGGTTGAGCTGTACACCCTGGTTTTCTGGACCTTCGGTGATCTGGGCAGTACCGGCTGGAAGGATTTGGGAATCATGGGCGCGGTTGTCATGCTTCTTTGCGTGTACTGCATCCTTCACCGCTGGGATTATAATGCCCTTTTGGGCGGTGAGGAGACTGCAATCAGCCTGGGCATCAATGTGAAGCGGCTCACCCTTGTGAACATGGTCCTTTGCTGCCTTTGCAGCTCTGTTGTGGTATCCAATGTGGGTCTGATCAGCTTTATCGGCCTTGTTGCGCCCCATATTGTCCGCAAGGTGGTAGGCAATAACCATGTGTATCTCATTCCCGGCTCTATTTTAGGCGGGGCAACACTGCTCCTTCTGGGCGATCTTTTTGCCAGAACCGTCATCAGCCCTGTAATCTTGCCCATTGGCGCCATTACCTCCTTCCTGGGCGGCCCTCTGTTTTTGTATCTTTTATTTCAGGGAGGGAAAAAGCAATGATGGAAATTAGAAATTTATCCTATCATTACAAAGGTTCTGCCCAGGTTCTGAAGGATGTGTCCTTTGTCATTGAGCCGGGGAAATTCCTTGCCATTCTGGGCAACAACGGTGTTGGCAAAAGCACCCTGCTCAAGTGCTTTAATCATATTCTGAAACCGGATGATGGTGCGGTCCTCCTAAACGGAAAAAACCTGCTGCACCAGTCCGGCAGGGAAGTGGCAAAGCAGGTGGCCTTTGTTTCCCAAAGCGTTCCCAATACCCAAATGACGGTCCACGATGTGGTCATGCTGGGCAGACGGCCCTATATGAAATGGGGCTTTACGGAGGAGGACCATACCATTGTCCACGATGCTATGCACCGGCTGGATGTGGAGGATATGCGGGGCAGATTCTTAAATCAGCTCTCCGGGGGAGAGAAGCAGAAGGTCATGCTGGCAAGAGCTCTGGCACAGCAGCCCCAGGTCCTTCTTTTGGACGAACCCACCAGTGCCCTGGATATTCAGAATCAGTATCAGGTATTAAGGTTGGTTCGGGATATTTGTCACGAAGATGGAATTGTAGCTGTGGTAGTTATCCACGATCTGAATTTGGCTCTGCGCTTTTGTGACCGCTTCCTTCTTTTGAAGGACGGACAGGTCTACCGACACGGAGATTATACTGTTTTGGATCAGGAAGCCCTGTGGGATGTCTACGGTGTGGATGCAAGGGTAGTAGAGATCGAAGGCCGGCACATGG
The DNA here is from genome assembly GCA_045632785.1 of Faecousia sp. Classification (GTDB taxonomy): domain Bacteria; phylum Bacillota; class Clostridia; order Oscillospirales; family Oscillospiraceae; genus Faecousia. The sequence continues at coordinate 2,760 of JAZQXK010000082.1, read as the reverse complement.
TGCTGGTAGAAGAATAGGAGGAAAACTATGAAAACCTGGAAAGATTGTGTGGCCTTTCACGGCCACGAATGCGGTGGCCTGACCATTGGCTATAAGGCAAGCCTTTATGCCATTGAGCTTTTAAACCTGGAATTTTCTGCTGACGAGCAGGTGGTCTGCATTGCGGAAAACGATGCCTGTGGCATAGACGGCATTCAGGTGATGCTGGGATGCAGTGTAGGGAAGGGGAATCTGTTGTTCCACCTTCGGGGAAAGTCTGCCTATTCCTTTTATAACCGCAAGACGGGCAAGTCTGTCCGTCTGGTGTTAAAACCCAAGCCTGAGGGCATGACACGGGAAGAATCCTTCTCTTACTACCAGGCATGCCGTCCGGAAGAAATGTTTGATGTAAAAGAAACTACCATTGCCCTTCCGGAGTCTGCAAAGCTCTTTGACTCCTTTGTTTGCGACTGCTGCGGAGAGCTCACCGGCTCTAATTGGATTCGTCTTACCGGGGATAAAAAGCTGTGCCTGGATTGCTATGGTGGCTATGAGCGGCTGCAGGTCTAAGCTTTTGCCTTTCAAAATTCTATAAATACCATAATGCCCTGGTAGATATATGCCAAATGATTTTGTTGACACCTAACTGCGGATATGATAGAATAAAGCAAAAAGGGGCGTCGGATATGAAACGCATATTTGCTGTTGTATTGGTGTTTGCTATGGTGCTATCCTTGTGCGGCTGTGGTAGAACCAGCTTGAGTAATCATAAAGGTATGGAATATGTTTGTGATCCAAAGATAATCACCCCAACTTTTAAAGCGACTGGCAGTATCATTTTCCTGCCCAACGGGGAAATGGAGATAAATGTCGATGATACCCTGATTTATAAAACGGACGGCGCACAGACTCCGATATGCGAAAATGTGAGTGGTGTTGGCTGGGATGGAGAAAAAGTTCTGTATTATTGTAAAACCGATTGCACCCTCTATTCTTGGCAGGGTGGGAAATCACGGCCTGTTTTTACTTTGGAACCAACTGCGGTTGTAGATTGGATCTATGGTGCAAAAAGCGGAATTGTTTTTTCTGTCGGCTCGGATTATTTTCGTTACACCTATGGAGATCAAAGAATTACTCAGGTCCAATGCCTGATCAACGAATACCAGGAAGCCTTTATCTATGAGGATTGGATTATCTCCATGTGGGGGGATTATACAAATTTTACTGCTTATAATCTGGCATCCAACGAAACGGTGGTTCTTGATATTAGTAAAACATTACCCGGGCTTGACTGCGAATTCACTGAATCTACATATGCTACTTATGATGGACGTTTGTTTATTTCTCTGCGTGTTCTTGAAGTTAATGGGTGGGTTGAAGGCGTGGATGTGGAAGGCGTCTATGAGATCGACTTGGAAACCATGGAAGTTAAAGTTCTCCGTGATAAATATTTTGAAGAACTGTACTGCACAGAACAGGGACTTTACGCAAAAGGCAAATTTCGTACCATTGAGTTGTGCAGATTCGACTAGGTGTCCCGGTTGTGCTGTTATTTGATCTTTGCCCACGGTTATTTGGTGAGATATTACTCCTGATATGATAGAATAAAGCAAAAAGGGGTGTCGAATATGAAGCGCACATTTGCCATTGTATTGGTGCTTGCTATGCTGCTATCCTTATGCGGCTGTGGCAGAACCAGCTTAAACAAGAATGCCGCGGTCACATTAACCTTTATTTATTTAGATGAGGACATAAGGGTCACATTGCAAGAGGATGAAGCAAAGAGGGTCAAAGATATTCTTGACGGTAAAATATATGATCCTTTTGGCGGCATACCTTCTTGCGGCTTTGACAAAGATATTTCTTTGAAAGTAGGAAACCGTGTTTTTGCAATCGCTCGTGACACCTGCGGCTGCGTTCAGGATTTAGGTAATTTGAGATTTTTCAGCCTTTCTCAGGAGGATATTGACTATATCCATGCCTTATTTGAAAAATACGGCGGCCGTTTTCCCTGTATTTAATCTAAAAGACCGATGCTGGAATCATTTCCCCAATAAATACGAAAAAACGGACACTGTGACGGTGTCCGTTTTTGCGTCTATATCCAATTAACGCTTGGCCTCATTCATATGCTTCCAGCACCTCGATCACTGCCTGCCGCATTTCCTCCTCCGATCTTCCGACCAAGGAAACTTGGACCAGGACCCTGTCCACGACTGTATATCCCAGGCAGGAGAAAATACCCTCTCCGGCATTGTTACAGATTACGGCATATTCTCGCCCCGATGAGGTTGTAAAGGTCTGAGCCTCTGTAATACTGGCATCTATGCCGCCGATTCCGCCACCGCCCTTGAAAGTCGCATCTTCTGTGGGGATTCTGTACAGCACTTGCAAGGGCATTTTCCCGTAACGGTATGCTACATCTGTATCTGCTGCCAGCACAGAGCCATTGTCACTGAATGCCAAATATAACAAGCAGTGCATATCGTACCGCTCCATTTGGCCATTTACCTCTACTTCAATGATTACATCGTCCCGTATCTCCTCTGTCAACAGGGGATTGCGTGGAAGGTCAATTCCCAGAAATTCTTCCACTTCTTCCATAGTGTCCGCAGGATAATATGTATATGCTCCCGCTTGTTCCTTTGCAAGGGTGCGAACTTCCTTGGAAAAATCCCGGTCTGTGAAATACTCCTTTGCCTGAATATGCCAGCCGGTCATGTCCGTAAAAATATCTACCAATAATTCACTCTGTGCTGCTGCAATGGGAAGAACGAATAT
>JAZQXK010000081.1:0-58142 GCA_045632785.1 Faecousia sp. | reverse complement strand
CCTTTTTCTCTTTACCTACTATGTTTAAGTAGGTAATCAGTAACACCAGCAACACACCACAAAACCGCCCTACCGGGTATGGATTGGGGTGTTGCCGATGGTGTTACAGACCCGCCGTGTGGTTAACCGCTGGTAACGATTTGGGGGTTACTTGCCATTCGGCTCAGTAACACGGATGTAGGTCTTTTGCAGACCGTAACCAGGAATGCGAAGCTTGCTCTGGGCGTTGCCAGTGTGGCGTTTCCAACCGCCCAGTTTGAAAAGAATGGCTTCGATCTCGTAAGAGTCCGTTTTCTTCAGTGCCTCACGAGGCTTACCAAAGCACTCGCACCAGATTTCCATGGCACAGACACGGGTTCGCTGCACGGTGCCTTCTTCGGTCTGTCCACCGAACTCATTACCATTGAGGTAATTTCGACGCTGGAAAAGGTCATACTTGTCCCAGCCTTCGGGCAGCAGACGATCCAGATACTCCTGGACGATACCTTCACGAGCATCGGTTTCCATAGCAGCACGCTGCTGTGCGTATGCGGCAGCGGCGATCTCACCCTTGAGGAACAGTTCTTCACCCTGGTTGTAGTATTCAATTGCTTCTGCCCAGATCTGGTTCGGGTCGGTCAGTTCCCAAGGATGGTATTTACCGTGGCCGGTTACATTGACAGGCCAGAAACGGCGGTTACCGGTAATATCACGGAGGAAGCCACCATCACTGTTGGTGGTGCCAACGATGACGCAGGACCTGGGGTGGCTTTCTACGGTGGTGCCATAAGCGTGGCGGTATTTATCGTCAGTGCGGGTGATGAAGGATTTTACAACTTCCACATCCACCTTCTTGATACCGTTCAGCTCAGACAGTTCCAAGATCCAGTAGCCCTGGAGCTTTTCAGGAGCGGTCTTGTCCTTCATATCGGAGATGGACAGAGAGTCGGAGAACCAATCCTTACCCAGAATTGCGAACAGCGTGGACTTGCCCATGCCTTGCTCACCATTGAGGACGAGGATGGAGTCAAACTTGATTCCGGGGCGGTAGATTCGAGCGATGGCTGCCACCAGCGTTTTGCGGGTAACTGCCCGGACATAGGGTGTATCTTCTGCACCCAGATAGTCGATCAGCAGGGTGTCCAGACGAGGAACACCATCCCACTTAAGAGTGGCCAGGTAGTCCTTGATGGGGTGATACAGTCGCTCGGCGGAGGTAACGGCCAGCAGAGCGTCCTTGAACTTAGTGGGAGACCAGATGCCGTAGGTCTTTTCAAAATACAGCTTCGCACAGGCTACATCAGTGTCGCTCCAGCCGGGCTTGACCTGGGGCCATGGCAGCGTCCCGGTGACATCCAGCATACTTTTGAACTGATTGAACACGATGTGCTGAAGATTGGGATCGTGGCGGAGAATAATGCAGATGTTGGTCAGTGTATCTTTGACACCGCCGGTCCGGTCAAGCTCCAGCTGGTTCTGCCAATCCTCATCGGCGAACTCTGTAGCAGCCTGGGCCATACGTTCCTCTGCAAACACAGCCTTGACCCGGTCGTCCTTCAGAGCCAGTTCACTCATGGCATTGAAGGAGGGCATCTTGCCAATGGGGGTATCCGGTGCGGCCTTTTCGTCCAGATCCCGGAACAGGTGGACACGGACAATATCAAATGCGTTCAGCAGTTTTCCGCAGGCAGGGTCAGTGGCATGATGGCTGTATGCGAATTTGCCGTCATACAGGACAACACCAGCGCTACTGTCCGCAGGGATGTAGTCATAGCGGCCATTCATGGCAGAAGGTGCGTAAATGTCTGCCAGGAAGGTATCAATGGCGTCCTCGATGGTATAAGCACGGCAGAATGCACCCACAACACCGGGTTTGGTCAGAGGATCGGCCTGCTGGGAGATGCTGCGGCGGACAGCTTCGGACTGACGGCTGGAAACCGGCCAAGTGGAAGCGTCGTGCCAGTCGGCATATCTACCCAGATATTCATCGGGGTCCAGATCCACACCGTCCTTGGTTTTGAAGAAAAACTCACCGTTAGCGGAGGTGGAAGGCCAGTACATCAGACGGCAGGCTTCATAAGTGGTATCGTCGAACAGATCAATACCGATCTCCTTGGCGACCATGCGGGCAACAGGAGCATATTCTTCTTCGGAGATCTCCCGGGACAGCGGAATGAGGATGCGCAGACGGGGATGTTCGGGGGTGTGCTTATGGGTGGAATATACACAGCAGCGGAAGTCGTGGAGCAGTTCAATGGTGGCCCAGATATCGGGGCTGCCGTAGTCCATATCCAGCGTCAGCATGGAGCGGCACAGCACCATGCCATTCTTGCGGCGACCTTCCCGGAGGGCACCGCCCACGAAGCCACCCACATCCTTGATGGCGTCCTGGGAACCCTTCTTCAGCTTCCGGTACTCTTCTACAGTTTCGGTGGTGCGGATCGTGGTGCTAACCTTCTGGCACAGATCCTCCCAGGAGATCTCCCGGTTTTTCCACTTCTTGTCCATACGGCTATTGCCGACTGCGATTTTCATACGAATGCTACCTCCTTACACGTTGCGGTGAAATAACGGATGGGCTGGCCTTTGCGCTTGGCTTTTTCAATCTCCATGGACATTCCCTTGGAGATGGTGTCTCCAAACACCCAGAGTTCAGCACACTTGGAGAGCAGGACGATGTCCATAAACAGAGCCAGATTTCGCTCTTTGATGCTGTTCTCATTCATGAACTGGGGGAAGTAAATGTGGGGTGCGATGGGGATGCATCCGCTGTCCACGGCGAAGCGGCAGTAGCGACGAGCGGCCTCTTGGTTCCGATCCATATCCCCGGACAGGGGCGAACAGATATACACGATGGGTCGATATGCCCGGACAGCTTTGGCTTCACGTTCGATATTGGATAAGGCTTCGAAGGCGGTGGGATCGTAGTAGCCTTCGGAATTACGCATATTAACACCCATCGTCAACACCACCTTCCTTGCCGCCATAGTAGGTGTCGATAAGATCCTGGCGGCCCATAGCAATGAGTCGATCCATAACGGCTTTCTTTTCCTTCTCGTTCTGCTCGGTGGTTTTATAGAAAGGACAGACCTTGTCACCGAAATGGTTGGATTTCAGAATGCGGCAGTAGCCAGATTTATTTCCAGCACAGTTGTGCAGATCGCATTTGACGACCTTCTCCTCGGCGCGCTTCAAACGGCGATTTGCACGCTGGCGTTCACGATTCTTCATGTGGGTAGACCTCCTAGTCTTTTTTATAAAAATCACAGATATATCCGTCTGCTCGGAGTAGCAGGCCTTTCGCCCAAGTCGGGGTCTGACCCATAACGTCACAAATATCTTCCAGCGAGGTATCCGCCGGTGCTTCAATAACAGCTTCGTCGTGGACGTGCATTACGATCTTGTAGCCGTGTGCGTCCAGCCGCAGCATAGCCTCTGCAAGAATATCTCTGGCAGTTGCCTGGATAATGTTCTCCACGAACTTGGGGCCATAGCTTTCCAAGCGGAGCCACTTTTTCTGTTCGCCCACACCTTCGAAGGTGACGGACTCATTTCCATAGCGGTTAATGCCCATCCGGGGTTTCACATACACCAACCGTCTACCGGAAGGCAGTACCACGAACATCATTCCGCTCTGGTATATGAACTTGATCCCTCGGCACTCGGTGGTGGTTTTCTCCCGGACACAGGTAGAAGCCGCACGATCAACATCCCACCAAAGGCGGACGATGTTAGGATTGGCCAGCCGCCACGCATCCACCAGAGGCTTGAGTTCTTCTTCCGGAACACCCATGTTCAAGGCACCCATGGCCTTCAGCGCACCCACAGAGCCGCCGTAACCCAGAGCCAGTTCGGCGATCTTGCCTTTTTGGCGGAGGTGGCCATTGACACCGTGTTTCTCAACAGGGACATGAAACATCTGACTGGCGGAAGCACAGTAGATATCGCCGCCACCAGCAAAAACCTCCTGCCGCCAATCCTCTCCAGCGATCCAGGCAATGACTCTGGCCTCAATGGCGGAGAAGTCTGCCACGAAGAAACGATGGCCGGGTTTGGGAACAAAGGCAGTGCGGATTAGCTCGGAAAGGACCATAGGAACGGAGTCATATAGAGCCTCCACTGTGTCGAAGTGGCCTTCTCGGATAAGGTTGCGAACTGTATCCAGATCTGGCAGATGGTTCTGGGGAAGGTTCTGCACTTGGATCAGTCGGCCAGCATATCGGCCTGTTCGATTGGCACCATAGAACTGGATAAGGCCTCTGGCTCGACTGTCCGAACCGACCACAGATTCCATGGCGGTGTATTTCTTTACGCTACTCTTGGCAAGTTCCTGTCTGAGTGATAGTGCGAGTTCTACCTCACCATCGGCCTCCTCCAGCATTTGAAGCACTGCTGCCTTGGAAAGAGAGTCGGCCTCAACACCGCGTTCTGCCAGCCATTCCTTCAGCTGGGCGGGGCTATTGGGGTTATCCAGACCGGTAACGGAGCGGGCTTGATCCATGTGGGTGCGCTTGAACTGATCATCGCAGGCAATGGCCTGGTGGACCATAGTCATATCCAGCATGATGCCTCTGTCGTTGATCTGCTGGTCAAGGTGGTAATTGATCCATTCAGACTCATCCACCGGGAACTTGGAGAGCTTCTCCTGTATGGCCATTTCAGTTTCGACATCGCGGAGATTGTAGGCTTTGAATGCTTCCCATTTCTCCGGTGCGTCTGTCGGAAAATGTCGAAATGTAGCACCATCTCTTGCCTTTGCCGGGGTGCAGAAGTAGCGGATGAGATCCTTACCTTCTTTCAGCTTCTGCTTTTCCAGACCCAGTACAGCACCCACACCTTCCAGAGAAAGAGGTAAGCCGAGTGTGGCGGCCCAGACCATAGTGCATCTCCAGGATGCAGGATCAAGATAAGTGCCGACCGATCCGCCAAGGTAACGAGAGAGACAGATCCGCTCGAATTGTGCGTTAAATGCCCATTTGATGACCTTGTCATTAACGATGGCGCAGATAATTTCGTCGGGGATGGTCTCTCCGCTGGTCAGATCCACGACTTTTACCGGACCGCCGTCTACGGAATAACCAAACAGAAGAATTTCAAAATCAGGAGACTGGCAGTAGCGATACACACCGCATTTGGCCAGATTCTCCGAGGAATAGGTTTCAATATCGATTGATAGGTGTTTCATACTGCCTCCTCCTAGGGGTGGGTGGCAGAGGTTGCCCTCCACCACCCAGTAGGGATTACCGCATTTCCTTCATGCGCTTCTCGTGATATTCCTCATCACGCTTGGCTCTTGCCACTTCGCGCTTTTCCTGGTTGCGGTCATGGATGATGTTCTGGATGAGGCAGAGAACCAAAGCCACGCTGCCGACAGCCCAGATGCCCAGGAGAATGGTGACGATCAGATTCTGAATGAACTCCATATGTCAGCCCTCCTTAAGACAGGAAATCGTCATCCAAATCGGTGGCGAAATCGTCAGCTGCGGAGGTCTTGCCGCCCAGAGGCTCACCGTCACGAACCTTCTGGATGTTACCCAGGCCGCAAGCGATGCCGCGGTTGCCGTTGGAGTTGAAGGCATAGAAGTTGATGGAGACGCGGGCATAGCAGCCAGAGTAGACCTCGTTGCGATCCAGGATGCGCTGGAGGCTACGATCCACAACCTCAGGGGCGGTGGTGCTGTTGGCATTGACGAAGTAGGAACCCTTATAGGCCTCGTCGTCACGCTCGATGTCGCCGTCACGCAGGGGCAGCTTCAGAGCGGCCTTGTTAGGGATCTTACCGCCGAACTTGGCAGCACCTTCCTGGATAGCGGCATCGATGGCTGCATTGATATCGGCGATGGTCTTGGTATCACCCTTGGGGATGATCAGGCTGACGCTGTACTTGGGCTTGGAGCCGTTGATGGAAGCGGGCTCCCAGACATTGGCATAGGACAGACGGACGATGCCGGTGACGACTTTGGTGGTTGCTTTCTTAGCAGTAGACATAGTGTTATTCCTCCATAAATTCAGTAAAGTCATGTTTTGCACCTGTGTGGATGGCCGGGCGCTTGTCAGATGCGGGAACAAGAGTCGGCTTGCCTTGGGGCTTGATGACCAGGCCACCGAGGACTTCTGCGAAGGTTTTCTTGCCCATGAGCTTCTCCATCTCTGTGATGGGGATGAGGCTCTTTTTGAAGATGTCCCGGTAACCGGCGGCGGTGGCGGCAGCGATGACAGCGGACTCGTCCGTGTACTTGCGGTTGCTGCGGCCTTCCACCAGCTTGTAGCCATTCCACTGTTTTCCGTGGTTGATGGCGGCATCCTGGGCATAGGCGGCGATCTCATTGGCCCACTTGGTCAGATCGTCCAGACGGGAAAGGATGTCCTCAATCTCCTCATCAGTGAGCAGGGGCGGCTTGGCGAACTCGTACTGGGCCAGAGCCAGCTTTTCTTCTGCTCGGGCGCGGCACTTAACCGCAGCCTTGCAGAAGGTACACCAGGGGCCGGGATTGAACTCTCCTTCACCTTTGAAGGCCAGCTCAGCCTTGGGGCGGAGCGTCTTTTCTGCCCACTCTTCCAGTTCGGATACAGAGATGGTCCAGGTGGACACGTTCTCTCGGCGAGGCTGGAAGATCGTCATGGACACGGTGTCGATGTCATAAAGAGCATCGAAGAGCCGAAGGGCACCCAGCGCATACAGCATCATCTGGGGATTGTCTTCTGCATCCACCAGAACACCAAGGCCATACTTGAAGTCGATGATGTGGAGCAGCTTGTCCGCTACGATGAGGCAGTCGCCGGTCCCAAATCCGTCCGGGACATAGCAGGAGAAGTCCAGCCTTTGCTCAATGAGGACGAAGGGATCTGCACAGTGCTGTTTTGCAATCTCAATCTGCTCCAGAACGAATTCCAGGTAGCTGTCGGTGTACATCTCCATTTCGTCAGAGTCATATTTACTTGTGGGCCGGGTAGAGCGCTGTTTCAGCGCCTTGCGGAGTTTATGCTCACACAGAGCATGGGCGGCGGAGCCTTCCGCTGCGGCCTCCGAGGACTTGTCGGCGAACTCCCGCTCCAGATTGGCGGAGGGGTTGCAGTTCATCCAACGATGAGCCGAGGAGGCGGAGAGCTTTGCGTGTTTCTCAGGTGGCATCGGGCAGTTCCTCCGCATCCTTCTGCAAAGCAGGATAGTGGCTGGGATCAACATCGCTGAACTTCTTACCGCCGTACTTGCGGATCAGAGCCTGGATCGTGTCCCTATGACCGGCGAGGCTTTTTTCTCCCAGAAACGCCCGGAGTTCTTCCTTGCTCATAGCCTTGGTGGCGGGAGCAGGGTCTTCATTCACGGGGGTGGGAGCGGCTTTAGGCGCTTCCGGTTCTGCGGCGGGAGGATCGGAGTGAGTCATGGCATCGGCAACAGCCTCCAGACTGTCAGCCAGGGAGCGGATATCTTCGATGACATCCAGCAGGAGCTTCACCTTACCCATGAACCACACCACCTTCCTGAACTTCGGTGATGGAGATCGTGGATACCGTATTACCCGGGATCAGGATCATCACCTTCTGCTTGCGACCCAGCAGCCGGGTGAGCAGCTTCTCACGGATGGAGATGTTCTTGCACTGCACGATCCCGTTCTTCTGAGGGTCTTTTGAAACACTGATACAGAGATTGTGTTTCATCGCTTTCATCCTTTCCGAAGGGAGGTTTTGTGTTGCCCTTCATAGTTAGGCCACGGGAGAGGGGTAAATCGTGGGGGGTATCAAAAATTTTTTTGAATTTGTTTTAGCGCACGGCCAGCAGCCTCGCGGACACTGCACTCCTTGACACCAAGTTCCTTGGCAAGTTCAACGTAGGTCAGACCTTCGAAGTAGTGTCCGATGATGATCCGACGCTGGTTATCAGTCAGTTTGGCAATAGCCTGCTGGAGATCATAGTTATCGGCGAAGCTCTCCAGAGAGGGATCTTCGACGGCGAAAACCTCACCCTCAAACTCGGCAGCATCCAGGGAGACATGGCGGCGGGTTTCCTTGTGGTCGTTGTTGTACTCCTGGCGATCCAGGTCGATGACCAGGTTGCCCCAGTCGTCGGAGACTTCGATTTCTACGGTTTCGGTTGCGAACTGATACTTGATTTTCATATTTTTCTGTCCTTTCTTTGCGTGGGAAGCAAAGCAAGGCACAGAAAAGGGCAGAAAAATACCGCCGGAGTAAAAGCAGTCTGATGACTTGCTTCACTTCGGCGGTTAGGTCACTCGTACGGATACGGAGCCAGGGCTCGATAATGAACGCTGTGTAGTTGTGGGTGGGGCTAGGCCCCGGTGCGGTTAGCTTCCAGAGGCCGCCTTACGCTTGGCTGCCTCGATCTGGGCAAGGACGTCGCAGAGCCGGATCAACTCTCGTTCCTTTCCTTGCTTGGACTCCAGATACACCTCGTCGCCGTCGATGATGGCATCGAAAACCCTGGGTTTCACCGGCTTGGTACTGGAATTATTTCTGATAGGCTGTCTAATCATATCTTTTAACCTCCTTGGTTGATATGGCGCAATGGTGGATAATGGATGTAAGCGTGTAAGCAGACTTGCGAACACTAAGGGTAAAAAAGACAGCGGGCATGAAACCCGCTGTGCTTGAGCGGTTAGATCGCGGGGACGAGGTCGAATGCCATGAAGGCATCCAACTGCCGCCGGTCAAGTTCTTGATCCTGGCGGATATATCCCAGCTCCTTCAGACGGTAAGTAGCGGCCTCGGCGGACACATCAAAAGTGTGAACCACATCCTGGATAAGGCTGAAGTAGTCCTTGACCGAATCCCTTACGTTGGGGTATCGCTTTGCGACGATCCCAACGGCGGTGAACGGCATGAGGATGGCGGAAGACAAGCGGTTGGCCTGCCATTCCATACGCTCTTGATCCGTCCAGTCTTTAGGATCGGTTTTCTTAGGGGTGGTGCTATCGACACGACACTGGATCATAGGAGCCATCGGCGTGTCGAAGATCGACATCTGATCCGGGTTATAGGAGAAGAAACCGGAGTGGAGAATGTCGTGGCTGGCCTCATGGCCGAGGGTAAAGCGGTAGCGGTGCTGCTGGTTTTCTTCCAGCAGACGGTTGTCAATGATGACAGTCCGCGCTTTGGCAGTGATGTATTCAGCCCGTTGATTGACGGGGTCGAAGACCGGCACCTTGTTGGTGTCGTTGAATACGGTCATGCCGAGGTAGATCCCATTGTGGGAAAGGAACTGGTAGTCAGGCGTCATGCCCAGATAGCATTCAATGAAGCCATCGATGTCCACGGGAGCAGGATTCCTCAGAACATCCGGTTGGAAGTCACGGACGAATCTTTCACCAATGGCATCAAGTTCCTTTTTGCTGACAACGGGAACACCGTTCTTCTTGACTCTGAAGGAGGGATTGTACATAGGCGGATATTACCCCTTTCGCTGCCTGAGTTCCTCTACAAACCTCAACCAGTCAGCTTCGCTTGCATCCAGGTCACGAGCGGTGCGCAGTGCTGCGGAAACGTAGTCCCTTTCCATGATATATTCAGGAAGGTCGGGAGCAACCGTGTTGCGCATCTTGCCAGCCAGGTCAAGCATGACAGTTCTCTCTTCGTCAGAGAGGAGGAGAATCTGCGCGATCTGATCCAGCTTGTCCATTTCGGGAGGATTGCGGCGACCCTTTTCAATGTCGCTCAGATAAGGAGCAGACATCTTCAGCATCTCCGCCATCTTGCGAAGGGTAATCTGTTTTGCTTCGCGCTTCTTCTGGAGGAACTCTCCAAAATTCTGATACTGTGTACTCATAACTGTTCACCTTTTCTTTCAAAATAGCCCAACACCTTAAATAAACGATGGAAGATCAATAATCCAATAAACTTTAATACACAAGGGCTCCATACATTCAACTTGCGGTGAATCGTACGCAAATAAGCGTGTTCGCTAACTTGCTTACACACATTATATTCACCGAAGGTGGGCTTGTCAAGGGGTAAAGGTGAAAATTTTTGCTGGTCGCGGTTTGATCATTTAAATTGCTCCAGCCAGATCAAAAAGTCTTCTGCCTTGGCAGATCCGTCTGACAGCTTGGTTCTCCACTCCTTCATACCTTCTGTCAGAGCATCGAACTGCTGGCGTTTTTCTTTATCATGCGGATGACGCTTGGTCATCATTTGATGTCTCATATATGCCTTGCGGTATTCTTTGGTTACCACATCATTCTTTTCCTTGTTTGCCCGAGCTACTTGGGCACCGATCTCCTTGCAGCTCTTGCTAGAGTTCTGCGGAGAAGGGTATGAGCAATAGATTGTGTCGCTACGACCTTCCGGAACAAAGAAATGGCCACAGTTTGCACATTTAATGAGCCGTTGCTCATGTTGGATGCAATTGGCAATTTCAAATAAGATCAGGGACAAGGAGCTTTTTATGGTATATAGATGCTGGAGATCACTTTCCATGGCAATGATTCGGAAATCGATATGCTGCATATCCATCATGTCTCCATAGAACTGGCTGCAAGCTGAATACACATTTTCACGCTGTTGCTCTTGTCCAGCCTGCTCGTCGAAAATATGCATGAACATATATTTCACATTCACATAGGTCAAGGCGAAACTGAAGTAGTTCGAGAGCATCATCTGGAGAAGGCTTTCACAGCCAAAGGTTTTGTATGGGGTGCCTTCAAAAATAAACCGCTGAATGGCATCTTCCTCATTTTCAACATAGTGGCCGTCTTTAAGCTCAGCCAGACGGTTTTCACGAATGGCATTGATCCAGTCAAAGGTGTTATTTTGAAATTCTAACGAAATCATTGTGGCAGTAACCGGCGGGAAAGCTTCGAAGAGCCTATCGTGAAATTCTACGATCAGCTTTGCTGCTGAATCGGCAGTTACAGCTTCGTCCAGATTGGAACAAGCCAGAATTACATCTTTGATTGCTGTGGGAGCCAAGCGACAATACTCGCAGATGAGTCCGCCCACAGGGTATTCCTTGATATGATCCGGACTAAGAAGCGTATACCCCTTGCCGTTGTATGTGACAGCTAATCCAAAATCTACATTCATAGGAGAACCTCCTGTTATCAATCGGTATTTTGTATTGCGATGTTCGAAGTGTAAACAATTAATAAATTCGTTTACTGCTTGATAACAATATACAAAGAAAGTTGTAACTATGCAACTACCGATCTGAAAATTTATCTATTGATAACAAGAGAATCAGCTGTACATCTGCCCCGGCATTTTTACGCTGTGGCGACCATCATCTGGCATTTTGAGATCGCCCATGAGGATTCCGTATGTTATGGCCTTTTTTCCAAAACGATCCCGGAGATTTTCAACTGCGTCCTGTAGCCTTTCTCTGCGATCAAGACGAGCTGCATCAACAAATATGGAAAGCTGGTCGGGGTCATTCTTGGGAACCAGCTCAATTGCTCGGACTGTTACTGCACGGACTTTTGAGCTCCACCGATAATGCTCCTGGAATGCACGAAAAGCAGTGGAGGCTATTTCGGAAGGAAGTTGTGTTTTGAACGGCAGCTTGCACTGGAACTGTGACCCAAGAAGATCATTTCCTCTAACGGCGATCTGGACGGTACGGGCAGATAGTTCGTGAAGGCGAAGCCGATGGCCGACATCCTGGCTCAAAGCGAGAACGACTTTCCAGACCTCTTCCTCATCTTCAAGATCAGAGACGCAGGTAATACCGTGGCCAACCGATTTCACCGGAGAAACGAAGTCCTTATGCATCACCCGGGAGGTGTCAGTGCCATTGGCGTACCGCCAGAGAGCTAGTCCGTTTACACCCAACCAGCGTCGGAGATATTCAGGGTCGGTCTGCGCAACATCACCGATGGTATGAATGCCGTACTTGGCCAGCTTGGCAGTGGTAGCACGGCCACAATAAATCATCTCACTGCAATGCAGGGGCCAGATTTGATCCTTAAAGGTGCTACTGCGGATCTCTGTGATAGCATCTGGTTTTTTGAGGTCACTTCCGAGCTTGGCGAAGATCTTGTTATAAGATACACCAATGCTAACGGTAAGACCCAACTCCTCACGGCAAGACTGGCGGATCTGCTCAGCGATTTCCATGCCACTCCCGTACAGCTTGCTGCCGGTTACATCCAGCCAGCATTCGTCCATTCCAAAGGGCTCCATGAGATCGGTGTATCGCTGGTAGATTGCCTGGGTCATCTTGGAGTATTTCAGATACTGATCGTAGTGGGGCGGGACAACGACCAAGTCCTTACATAACTGCCTGGCCTCCCAGTTCACCATTCCGGTTTTGATGCCAGCTTTCTTTGCTAGGTCAGATTTTGCCAGGACAATGCCGTGCCGATCCTCTGTAGAACCGCAGACAGCCACAGCCTTTCCACGGAGGCTAGGGTCTAGCATCATCTCGACAGAAGCGTAGAAACTATTCAAATCGCTATGAAGAATGACTCTTTCTTCCACAATCTTTACCTCATTTCGCCTAAAAACACGCAGCAACCTATTGACAAGGTGAAGCTCGATATGTATAATTTGCTTATAACTTCATCAGAACTTCACTCTCTTGTGATCTGAATAATAACAGGCCGGTGAAGTTTTGTCAATAGTTCTGGTGAAGTTGATGAAGTTACGAAGTGAAATTTCTGTGGAGGAGATGGATATGACTTTTTCCGACAAGATTAAAAGGTCACGCGAGGTCGTTGGCCTGACTCAGCAGGAGCTTGCCGATCTGGTAGGTGTGTCCAAACGTACAATTGCATCTTATGAAAGCGGCGGTGCTTCTGCGAGACGTTCAACTATTACTAAATTGGCAAGAGAACTGAAGGTGTCTGTTCGCTTCTTACTTGAAGAGGAATGCACTGACCCTCTGTCCGATATCGAGAAGGACGATTATGTAGAGGAAGCTAGAAGACTGTATGGTTCTGCTGGAGCAAGAGATGTGGACGCTCTGCTGCGTGACAATGCTGCTCTCTTCGCCGGTGGCGAACTGTCCCAGGAAGAGAAGGATGCTTTCTTCCAGGCGGTTATGAGAGCTTATGTGACCAGCAAGGACATTGCTTCCGAGAAATTCGGTCGCAAAAAGTAAGTGTCCGTTTTATAGTACATATTATTTTTATAATGGGTATTGTGGGAATTACATGGGAGTAGTCTATCCTTTTCTGGTTTCTCATGCCCAAAATCATATATTTATATGAAATCTTCAAAGGAGGGGTGGTTATGACATACTCGGACATTTGCCAGTCGGTTGCAAAACTGAGGGCCAAGTTTGACGAGACAGATCCTTTTCGATTGTGCCGAGCTATGGGAATAACGATTCTGCTCCAGCCAATGGGAAGTCATGATACTGCGATCAAAGGCTTCTTCATGGAGTGCAAGCGAATTAAAACTATTACTGTCAATAGCGACCTGCCAGAGATCATACAGAAGATCATCGTGGCACACGAACTGGGCCATGCAATGCTTCACCGGACGAGCAGCGTCCAGGCATTCCATGAGGTTGTTATGTATGACAGTTCTTCTATAAAAGAAAAAGAAGCCAACCTCTTTGCAGCGGAACTGCTACTGGAGGATGGCGAAGTGCTGGATGCGTTGAATCAAGATGTCACTTTCTTCAGCGCGGCAGCCCAGCTTCGTGTACCAATGGAAATGCTGGACTTTAAGTTCCGGCTGTTGAAGTGGAAAGGCTATAAGATGCTGGAGTCGCCGATCCAGGTGAACAGCAACTTCATGCGGAACATGGAGGTTCCAGATGATGCAGACTACTACAGTTAAACCCATAAAAGTTTATGTGGCGGTAAAAACGGATTTTGCTGCTGATGGGACTATGCTTCCCCGGGAGATCACCTGGGAAGACGGACAGCGATTTGAGATTGATCGGATCTTGGACATCCGCCAAGCTGCGGCAATGAAAGCCGGAGGCCAGGGCGACCGATACACTGTGCGGATTCGAGGGCGGCAAAGTTATCTGTTTTTTGAGCGAAGCACAAACCTGGCTGGAAATAATATCGGCCGGTGGTTTGTGGAACGAAGAATATCTTAGGAGGTTCAAATGAAACACATTTATGCATTTACTATTTCCACCAAAGAAAAATACTACGAAGAGGGAGATTGCATTGCGGGACACGATGGTGACCTTATCGGAAGAGTGCTTCACTGTCTGAAAATTGAAATTGATCCCGAGAATATATACTATTCGTACGATGTTGAATCTACACCCGAGTATTATGAGAAATTGAAGTCTGGCTACCAATTGTACAAGGTGAGCGAATTTAGTGTTCATGAGTGTGGCACATACTACACTCGTGGTTAATCCTTTCAACATAGTTTGCGATGTAAGGGAGCGTATGTTATGAAAATCGAAATGGGTGAATCCCTATTTTATTCATGGTTACGCCATGTAAAAGAGTGCCAAATTGTCCAGACCAATTGGAAAGCATCGCCTCAGTGGCAGCTGTCTGATGCCGGAGATCTTGAAACATTGATGGAGTTGGTGGACAAGCATTACTCCGAAAAATATGGCTATGAAATATTTAAACAGAACACATCCCTGTCTCAGCTCTTGCAGCAGGGCGAATGTGATGTGCTTGGTATCTCCATCCAGCCAGACGCAGTAACATACTATGCAGTAGATGTCGCGTTCCATGAAAATGGTCTTAATTACGGCAGTCGAACTACCACGGTTATGAAGGTGCTTGAGAAATGTGCAAGAACAGCATTCTGCCTACATGGATATCTAGCAACGAAAGAAGCCGAGGTAATTTTTGCATCTCCCAAAATCACTCCGTCAGTTCTATCGGATCTACAACCTTGTATAGCTGATATGAATACGCTTTTTTCGAATGAAGGATACAAGTTTACATTTCGCCTTATTGCAAACGACGAGTATAACGATCTGGTGTTAAAGCCCATTCTGCTGATGAGTGATGGCGTCGCGGATACATCGGAATTGTTCTTACGTAGCTACCAAATGTACAAGATGTTTTCCGAAACAAAGACGACCAGAGCGAAATCTCGTACAACCACCGATTATGCAAAATCGGAGATTGAGGGACATGATTATTCAGATTCCGATATGTATCAAGAATTGAAGGTCGGCCAGCTTGCCCAGAAAGTATTGAGTCAAATGCTCCGCGATGGCTGTGCATCGGACGATGAGATTGCTGCGATGCAGACTCCAGAATACAGTAAGCAGGTTTTTGATCTGCAATATCCATTGCTGAGAGAAGCGGTAGAGACAAAAACCCCAGCACATTATTATGCAACGCCACTAGAAATTAACGGCACTCGTTACCGCTTGTGCTGCGAGTGGTTTGAAAAAGGAGCCAACAATGATCGGCCTTATCTGATGAGGTGGATAGAGGAGCATAAAAAGTGATTGCGAAAAGAGAAAATGTCGATGACTTGAAATGATATTCTGCCAATGAGAAGTTGTCGAGAGCTTTTATTAGTATCGCTTCCTAGAATATCGCGTCATCGTAGCAAATGATGGATTATCTTTTCTTAATTCCTTAAGAGGAATACGGTGTTGTAAAACCACACTATTTCCGATATAATGTAAATGTAAACCACATTACAATCGGGGGGAAAACACAATGCCGGTATATAACGCATTTGGTCGTATTGTTATTGATGATGCCAGGATTGATGAAACCTGTAACGCATATTTCAAGTGGAAAGATTTGAACACCTATATCTCAAACAACAGTCGCCGGGGGATAAATATTCCTGATGCGATTAGCGAACCGATGGGGTGCTATTGCTTAGGATTGCTTTGGAACCGGGGCAACGAAGTTGGTGATGCAACCGATCCCCGAACCGGTAGAAAAATTGAGTTTAAGGCAACTTCCCGATTTGAAGGCGATTTGTCATCTTTCGGCCCAACATGCCAGTTTGATGATTTGGTATTTTTGCGGTACAAGCTTGACGAAAATCTTCTGTATATTTACGACCTGGGAATTAATTCTGTAGAGTTTGGTAAATTACCTGCAAATCGGACAGAAACAATTCAGGATCAGAAGGATCAAGGGCGACGACCCCATGTTAGCCTCCAAGCGATGTTTGTAGATGCCTATGATCTTGAGCCTGATATTATTTTTGATATCCGTCGATGCAGAATTATTCAGGATAATCGCTGAATAACCAAAAAATATATCTATTATTCGACGATTTAGATATTGCGGCGCGCCGCGATTTATGGTAATATGAAGCCGAAAAAATAACGGAGGTGCCCTATGCTTACTTGTGCGTCTTTCTTTGCCGGCGTTGGCGGCATTGACCGCGGTTTTGAAAATGCTGGTATTTTCAAAACCATTTATGCCAACGAATTCGATCCGTACCCGGTTAGAACATATGAAAAGAATTTTGGATTAAAGGTCGACTGCCGGGATATTCATGAAGTCCAGGCGGACGAGATTCCCGATTTCGATGTTATGCTTGCCGGATTCCCTTGCCAGGCATTCAGCATTGCAGGCAGACGTCAGGGATTTGACGATGAAAAGGGCCGGGGCACATTGTTCTTTGAACTTGTCCGAATTTTCAAAGCCAAAAAGCCCCAGATTATTTTCCTGGAAAATGTTAAAAACCTAGTCGGTCATGACGGAGGGAATACATTCCGGGTCATTCTGGAAGAACTTGAAAAAGAAGGCTATCATGTTAAGTTCGCCGTCCTGAATGCAATGCAGTACGGCAATATTCCTCAGAACAGAGAACGTATTTACATTGTAGCATTTAAGAGCGAGGAGCATTATCGTAATTTTGCCTTCCCGCTACCTGTTCAGTTGACAACTAAGCTGAGTGACATTATCGATTTTGAAACCAAAGTCGATGAAAAATACTACTATACACCCGGCAAGTACAAGGGCGACCTCTATGAAAAGCTTGTTGCCGCAATGGATGATGAAAATGCCGTCTACCAGTGGCGTCGCCAATATGTTAGAAAGAATATGAGTGGTGTTGTTCCGACCTTAACTGCCAATCAGGGAGAGGGAGGACACAATGTTTGCCTTATCAAAACGAAGCACGGCATCCGTAAAATGACTCCTCATGAATGCTTTAATACACAGGGCTTCCCCAAGGACTTTGTATTGCCGGAGGACATGAGCGATGCAAAACTGTACAAGCAGGCGGGCAACTCGGTGTGCGTATCTGTTATTCAAAAAATCGCTGAAGCAATCGCTGCTGCAATTGAACTTAAGTAAGGTTCGCTAACTAAACACTGCAACGGAGCAAACAAAGCCTTGAGCTTTGTTTTCTCTGCTTATACCGCATACGTTGAGACGGAATTGCGGTGTGGGCATCAATAGTTTTTGTCAACCATAGCAGTAAGAAAGGGAGGCGCTATTATGCCGTTATTATACTCAAACGTTCCGCCGTTAAGGACACCTGTTGGAAAGTTCACCTTACCGGAGTATGTTGAGGCAAAAGCAAAAGAAGCCGATTGTATGTACATTGCCGTTGGGTACGCCTCAAAGAACTCCCTTCGTGAGATTGCCAGAATTGTATCAGAATATCAAATCTCCAAAATTGTTCTGGTGCTTGGTATGTACTATATCGAGGGTTTTCCTGAAAGTATTTATAATGCTGCCAGAGATGTTGATGAGGAATGGCGCGCACTAGGTGTCGGAGAGATCCGTCTTACTAAATCCATGAAGTACCATGGCAAAGCTTATGGATTTTATAAAAACGGGAAGATTATTGGTGCCGTTATTGGCTCCCACAATTTGGGGGCGATATCCCCGGAAGCGGGCAATCTCCGCCAATATGAACTGTCTTTTTACACTGAAGACGCTGACGAATGTGCTGCACTTGATGTTCATCTTCAAAGCGTCACAACTACCCCTGTATCCGTTCCTTTTAGCTCTGTAACAGATGCAAATGTTGTGCATGAAGATAACAGAAAGCTGGACGGCGTCGAAGGCGTAGTCAAAGTATCCTCTGCTGATGTAGATGCATATAAGGCAACACAGACAACCATTTCGTTTGATATTCCGCTCAAAGTACCCGGGATTCCTTCTTCAACACAAGACTTTATGAAATCTAATGTCAATAAGTGTTATGCGAAAGGTCGTCTGAATACCAGGACCGGCGTTGTTACTGAGCGTGGTTGGTGGGAAACCGAAATTATCGTCTCAAAGTCAACTACATCTCAGCCAACTTATCCAGAGCGAGATGTTCCGTTCTTTGTAATTACAGATGACGGTTGGAAATTCAAAATGCACGTATCCGGTGACTACAGCAAGAATTTTGAGTCGCATGGCGATCTGAAGATCTTAGGCTATTGGCTGAAGGGTCGATTGGTTGCCGCCGGATTTATCGAGCCCGTAGATTCTCCTGCTGCCGATCTTGAAAATGTCGTTCGCGGAGAAAGTGATATTTACCGCAAGTGTAAGGGCGTCATCACATACCAAAAACTTGCTAAGTACGGCAGAACATCTGTGACGTTAACCAAGACTCTGAATAAATTGGCTGATGATGACGGATCAATGCTGGATGTTTGGGTGTTATCGTTCCTGCCTGACAATGTTCAGTAAGGAGGTTTTCTGTGGGATCTTATTTAAAAGCATATTTAGACAAAATTATTGCACGTGGCAATGTTGATATGGCGACCTCTATCCAGAAAACAGCCACTGATTTTGCTAGGAATTATTTAGATACCTTTTCTTTTGCCGATCATGAAATTGGCCTGCTGTTTGGTAATGTGCAGGCAGGCAAGACGGCTCAGATGTTTGGAATAATGTGTGCGGCCGCAGATTCTTCTTTTCCTATATTTGTGCTGCTGACTACCGATAGCGTTGCTCTTCAAACGCAAACTTACGAGCGTGTAGTAAAAGACCTTGGTGACTGCGGTTTCTGTATTTGCGGCGAACTGGACAAGCAGAAATTTGTTGACAATCAGTTGATCAAACCGGCCATCATAGTATTAAAAAAGAATTCAAAAGTGCTTTTGCAGTGGTATAACACACTTGCATCATCTTCCTTTGTTAAAGGAAATTCTTTGTTTGTAGTAGATGATGAGGCTGATGCGGCCTCTCCCAATACGCTTGTAAACAAAAACAGAGTCTCCACTATTAACTCTCGCTTGAACAATATTCGTGACGCATCCATCGGTAGTGTATACTTGCAGGTAACAGGTACGCCACAAGCACTACTGTTACAATCCTCCATTTCGACATTCAGGCCCTCATTTACCTGCTATTTTGAACCTGGTAAGGGATATCTCGGCGGTGAGTTCTTTTTCGGCGAAGATAAGAGTCACATCCACTTTATAGATGACGAATCCAAGGATATCAAGAACGGCCTTTACCAAGCTTTGCTGCATCATTTGGCTGTTTCGGCTCAACTGTTTATCAATGGAGATACTGTCTGTAATTTTGTTATCCACCCGGGTGTGAGAAAGGCGTCCCATTCCGGGGCAAAAAAGGAAATTGAGGTTCGCCTGGATTATATCAAGAACAATATTGATTCCGCTGATTTCATCGATGACTTAGCAAAAGTTGTGGACAGCATGGCCCCTGTAAAGAAAACGAAAGCATCTATCCAGGAGATCCATGGAAAAATTCGCAACTTAATTAATAGCACAGATCTAAAAGTCATGATTATGAATGGCGATACGGCAATCAGCGAGGGCGAATATAAAGCCGGTTCCAATATCATTATTGGCGGCAATGTTCTTGGGCGCGGTGTTACCTTCCCCAAATTACAAACCCTCTACTACACTAGAAGTGCAAAAAAGCCTCAAGCCGATACAATGTGGCAGCATTCTCGAATGTTCGGCTATGATCGTGATCCCGGGCTGATGTCGGTTTATTTGACAAAATCTCTTTATAAACTATTCGCAGACATAAACGCGGGCAACAATTCAATCATTTCACAAGTGGAACGTGGAATGGACAAGATTCAGATTTTCTATCCAGAAGGGCTTAATCCAACGAGAAAGAATGTAATTGATGTCCGGATGGTTGACATGGTAACTGGCGGTACGAATTACTATCCCAATGACCCCGATAATATCGACCAAAAGAAACTTGATACGCTCTTGGCGAACTTTGAATCTGCCGGACACTATCAAGTTAGTCTTAAGATGCTTTTACAGATCCTTTCGCACATTGAGCCTTCGGAGGATTTCAACCTTGTAGCCTTTGAGGGTGTGATAAAAGCAATCCTCGCTAAGAATCCCACTGAGCAAGGCATTCTCATCGTGCGCAGAGGCAGAGCTGTTACCCAGGGCACCGGCTCTTTGCTTTCGCCGAATGATCGTTTACTTGGCGATGGTTTTTCGAGCAAGATTGTACTTACCATGTATGAGGTTGAAGGTAACCTTGGTTGGAAGAAGCCGAGAATTTGGGTCCCCAATATTAAGTTGCCCGAATTTATCAACTATTATAATGTCCATTAGCATATCGGGTTAACCAAATACTACACCACTTGGCGCATACTAAAAGAGCCACCAGGGATCAAATCCTTGGTGGCTTTTACTGTGTTATGATTGCATCTGCGTTAATAAACCGCTTACATCGCGCATATCGCCGGCCTGGACATAATAATTTTCTGCATCCATCACAGTTGAGCCATTCAACAAAGCTCCCTGTGGCAAAATATACTGCTCGTGGATTACCTGTAGCAAGTCGGCCTTTGTAATATACCCCACATAGTCGTATGACCATGTCTGTGCGGATACAAGATGGAACAAAACGTCACGCTCTATAGCGTCTGAGTAAAGGAGCCGATGTTCCTTCAAAATATCTTCACAGCTTGGCTTCAGACGAATCAGCATGATGTAGTCATATGTTGCAACGCCATTCCCGATGTTAGGAATATATTGCCCCTTATAGTCCCAGTCCTTTGTTTCCAGTAGCAACAATTGGCCGTAGTGTTTTGTCGATTTTATTGCAATATCCTTTCCGTTGATGGTTAAGTCGACAGTATCCCATTCGCCGATCGGATGAACGGAAAAGTCAGGACAAATTGTATTATCTAACCGAAACAGCAAATTGCACGCAGCACATTCTGCAATCTTGCCTTGGAAAGCGTTTGCAAATATTTCTGCGTTCCGTCGCTTGTGAGAGCCACCACTTCTGTTTGGTCTGTGTGCGCCCTCATCAGTAAAAGCCATTTTATATGCGAAATCAAATACTAGCTCCACGGTTTTAGGTTTGAGCGTGCCACAGGGGCGATACGGGATTTTCCTGGTTACATAATATGCGTTACGTTGATTGGTAAGATGGTGAATTATTAACCGATCCTCGAGGTCATCGTGAAAGTCTGTCCCTATTCCGGCGCATTCGCCAATAGCTGCCCCGGAACCACGATCAAAGGAAATATCCGAAGGAGGATCTGCATACGGCTTATTTTTTTTGGAGGAAAAGGCATCTATGATTTTTTTCAGTAATGAGCGAAGCAGATTTATGATACCCATGGTCAACCCCCCTAGCATAAAAATACGCTTGTTTTCTCTGTGATGTGATTTATAATGTTGGTAACAGGTTTTGCTTAGTATATAAATTATATATTACTTCATTTGTTTGTACAAGCTGCAATTTGGTATGAATAAGGAGAAAACTGCAATGGCAGATAGCATTAGCCCGGAACAGAGAAGCTGGAATATGGGGCGTATTAAAAGCAAAGATACATCAGTAGAAGTCAAGGTCCGCAAATATTTATTTAGCCAGGGCTTCCGTTACAGAAAGAATGTAAAAAAACTCCCTGGGAAGCCAGATATAGTTATGCCAAAGTATCGGACGGTTATTTTTATTCATGGATGCTTTTGGCACCGTCATGTTGGCTGCAAACGAGCAACCATGCCCAAAAGTCGTACGGACTACTGGGAAGAAAAATTTGCCCGCAATGTTAAAAATGATGAATTACATATCGAGCAACTAACAGAGCAAGGGTGGCGGGTAATTGTGTTATGGGAATGTGAAATCAACAAGAAATTTGATGAGACTATGGAAAATCTAGTTTTATCTCTTAAAGCGGATTACCCTAAAAGTTAACGATTACCCTATAAAATAACGATTACCCAATAATTTAACGATTGTCTTAAAATATAACGATTAGTATTTACCCCGGCCGCGATAATGGCAGCACTAAGGACCAAAAACAAGAAAAACCATCCTCATTCGCAGTCTATCTGCGAGAGAATGGCAAAAAAGTTATGAAAATACCCAGATTAAGGAGTATTGTGGCCATAAAAGAAAAACTCCGTATGGAACCATTGTATCAATGATTCCATACGGAGATGGTCCGAGTGGCGAGACTCGAACTCGCGGCATCCTGGTCCCAAACCAGGCGCCCTACCAACTGGGCCACACCCGGATGCTTTACAGCCTTTTCATTATACCCAACTTATCCATAAAAAGCAAGTGCCAATCTACACTTTCTCAGAGGGGAGTTGTATAGGCTTTTTCAAAAAACTGCGGAGAGCCCCATGTCCGGAAGCTCTCCGCTTGCATTTTTCTTAGCCCACAACTCGGTGGAACAGATCCATATATTTCTCCCCGGGTTTTTTCCAGCTAAAGTCAGTGGACATACCCCGCAGGATCAGTTTGCCCCAGCCGTCCGGACCCTCCCGGTACAGCTTCAGGCAGCGCTCCACGGCATTCCGGAAGTCGTCGCCGTTATAGCTCTGGAAGGTGAAACCCAGACCGGCAGTGTTGTCGCCGTTGACCGGAGGCACGGTATCTTTCAAGCCGCCGGTGGCATTGACCACAGGTACAGTGCCGTAGCGCATGGCATTCATCTGGCTCAGACCGCAGGGCTCAGACTTGGAGGGCATGAGATAGATGTCTGCGGCGGCGTAGATGCGGTTGGCAAGATTTAGGTCAAAACGGATCTGGGCAGAAACCTTATCCGGGTATTCCGCCGCCAGGCCACGGAAGAAGTTTTCAAACCGCTGTTCGCCGGTACCCAGAATGATGATCTGAATATCCTGCTCCAGAAGGGCACGGGCGGCATAGCACAGAAGGTCGATACCCTTGTGTCCAGCCAGACGGGTGATCATAGCCATGACTGGCACATCCCCCCGAATGGGAAGACCCAGCTCTGCCTGGACGGCCGCCTTGTTGGCGGCTTTGCCCAGAGCGAAGTCCGTGGTATCGTAATTGCGAACCAGAGCCTTGTCTGTGGCGGGGTCAAAGACGGAAATATCCACGCCGTTGGTAATGCCGGAGAGCTTAAACCAGTTGGCAGAGAGGATGCCGTCCAGGCCGTGGGCATAGTAGGGGTAGCGGATCTCCTGGGCATAGGTCTCGGAAACCGTGGTCACGGCATCGGCGCACTGAATGGCACCCTTCATCATGTTCACACCACCGGACATATCCATGGTGTTGCGGTACTCCCAGGGAAGCCCCAGCACATTGTCGAAGAAATCGGGGTTTGCCCAGCCCTGATATTCAATGTTGTGAATGGTGAAGACGCTCTTGGTTCTGGGGTAGAAATTGCGGTACATGGCATTGAGGTAGACAGGCACCATGGCGGTTTGCCAGTCGTTGGCCTGGATCACATCGGGCACAAAGCCGATGGCAGTCATGGCATCCAGAACTGCCTTGGAGAAATAGGCGAACCGCTCGCCGTCATCCAGAAAGCCGTAGAGCCCTTCCCGCCCAAAGTAGTACTCGTTGTCAATGAAATAGACCTTGTAGCCATTGGGGGCGTCTGACAGACGGTACACCACAGTATGCTGCTGCCGCCAGGCCAGAGAAACGGTCATTTGGGCACAGATCTCTACATTGTAGTCCCCCTGGCGCACCTTTTTATAGTAGGGCAAAAACAGGCATACCTCATTGCCGGGTATCCGGGCGAGTTCACTGGGCAGACCCAGCATCACATCACCCAGGCCGCCGGACTTGGCAAAGGGGGCAGCCTCCGAAGCAATGATGGCTATTTTCATACGATCTCGCCTCGTTTCACAATAATGGGATTAGTGGGGGAACCAATCAGCTTAGCGCCGGGACGGACAGTAACATTCTTGTCCAGAATGGCGCAGCGCAACTCGGCACCTTCGCCAATGATGGCATCATTCATGATCACACAGCTCTCTACCTGTGCGTCCTTGCAAATGGTTACCTGACGGAACAGGATAGAGTGGTCGGCATTGCCTTCCAACATACAGCCGTCGGCAACAATGCAGTTATCAATGGAACATTCTTCGCCGTAGTAGCTGGGAACACGGTCACGAACCTTGGTATAAATGGGGTGGCAGCCGCCAAAGAGATCCTTGCGGACGGTCTCGTCGGTGAGAGCCAGGTTGTTAAAATAGTATTCCTCGGGGGATTCGTTATACAGAACAACGCCCTCAAAGGGGTAGACGTTGACGGTCAGGTTCTTGTTCTGGAACTGGCGCAGCACGAAGTCCCGCTCAAAGCGGTACAGACTCCGGGCAACGGACTCATTTACATGGTGGATCAGCAGCTCACGGGAAATGACGAACAGACCTGCAGAGGCCAGATATTCCTTGCCTGCGGCATAGTCTACAGCCATGTCGGTGATCTCACCGGCTTTGTCTACAGTCACAGCCAGGTCAAGCTGCTTTTTGCTGTTGGCAATACCGGCTTTGGCAACCACGGTCAGATCCTTGCCGCTGGCTACGTGGGCTTCCAGAACCTTATTCAGGTCGATGTTGCACAGAATGCCGGCATCAGCCAGAACCACATAGTCGGTCTGGCGGCCATACATCAGGTGATCCATGGCAGAGGCCAGAGCTTCCAGCTTGCCACGGTAGCTGGCATTGGAGCTCATGGAGAAGGGGGTCAAAAATTCCAGG
Source organism: Faecousia sp. (assembly GCA_045632785.1). Taxonomy (GTDB): domain Bacteria; phylum Bacillota; class Clostridia; order Oscillospirales; family Oscillospiraceae; genus Faecousia. Next base: position 33,439 of record JAZQXK010000081.1, on the reverse strand, counting down.
CCGCCCTCCTGCAGCTCCAGGTTCCATTCTTCACCGGAGCCTACATGGTGCATCAGGGACTGATAGTTATACCGGGAAATAATGCCAATCTGGCGAATGCCGGAGTTTGCCATGTTGGACAGGGCAAAGTCGATCTGGCGGTAGCGGCCACCGTAGGGGAGGCTGCCCATGGTGCGCTTGTTGGTAAGCTGACCCAGGGAGCTGTCATAAATATTGGCGAAAATAATTCCGGATGCAGTCATTGTATCGTTCCTCCCTTACACCATATCGCCGGGCAGGAGCACTGCGTTGGGCTCCAGCACCGCACCCTTCTGGGTGACACTGATCTGTTTCTTCTCACCGGCAGCGAAAGCACCGCCGACTACGGCACCCCGGCAGATCCGGCTGTTCTCGCCCAAAATGGCATGGCGCACAATGGCACCGGGCTCAATGGTGACACCGGGCATAACCACGGAATCCTCCACCAGAGCGCCCTCGCCTACGGTGCAGCCGGTGGAAATAATGCTGTGGCGCACTGTGCCGTAGATCTCGCTGCCTTCGGAGATGAAGCAGTTGATGGTCTTGGCAGCGGCATCAATGTAGCTGGAGGGCAGGGCGTTGTTTCGGGCGTAGATCTTGGAATGCTCGTCGCCCCGGATGTCGAACGCAGGATCTTTGCCCAGAAGCTCCATGTTGGCTTCCCACAGAGAGTCAATGGTTCCCACATCCTTCCAGTAGCCGTCGAAGGCATAAGCCATGAGCTTGTGGCCGGCGTTGAGAAGGTTGGGGATGATGTTCTTGCCGAAGTCGTTGCTGGAGGTGGGGTCTTCGTCGTCAGCGATTAGGAACTCCCGGAGGACTTTCCAGTTGAATACATAGATGCCCATGGAGGCATTGGTGGACTTGGGCTTTTTGGGCTTCTCTTCAAATTCGTAGATGGTGCCGTCGGGGAGGGTGTTCATAATGCCGAAGCGGCTGGCCTCTTCCAGGGGAACGTCACGGACTGCGATGGTGCAGTCTGCCCCGGTCTTTTCATGGAAGGCAATCATGGCGGCGTAGTCCATCTTATAGATATGGTCGCCGGAGAGGATCAGCACATATTCCGGGTCAAAGCGCTCAATAAAGGGAATGTTCTGATAAATGGCATTGGCAGTGCCCTTGTACCACTCGGACTTCTTGCTCCGGGCGTAGGGAGGCAGGATCTGAGCGCAGCAGTGGGACTTGTTCAGACCCCAGGGCTGGCCGTTGCCGATATACTCGTTCAGCTCCAGGGGCTGATATTGGGTGAGGATGCCCACGGTATCAATGTTGGAGTTGACGCAGTTGGACAGGGGGAAATCGATGATGCGGTATTTTCCCCCGAAGGGTACGGCAGGCTTGGCGGTATTCTCCGTCAGAACCTTCAGGCGGCTGCCCTGACCACCGGCCAGAAGCATAGCGATGCAGCGTTTCTTCTGAAAATACATGATACACGCTCCTTAATAATAGTGAATAGTGAATAACGAATAGTGAATAATTAAGGTATCCCTTCGGGATGGATTCAAAAGCTTTACGGGGCAAATTTTGGTTCGTTGGGGAGTTTGCTGGGCACTCTTGGCCCCCTCTGACGAGGGCAGATTTCCCCGGTAGCGGACAAAAGGGGCGCAGCCCATCAAACTGCCCCATAAATTGGAATGGAGCTACTCTTTTTTTGCGCCGCTTTCTCTTACATAATAGGTCACGGACATAGGCGGGACATTGAAGCAGGCAGACATAGCATATTCCCGGAAGGGTACCCGCTCTGCCTTTGCGGCGGGGATGTAAGTCCAAGTTCCGCCGAAGCGGGGCTCTGCGGTAGAGAATACCGGCTTATAGACCCCCGGACGGGGAACGCCCAGGCGGTAGTTAAGCCGCTGCACCGGGCAGAAGTTACACACAACCAAAACCTCCCGATTTCGGTTGTCTATTCTGCGGAAGGCCAGAATGTTATCTTCTCTGGCATCGGGCTGTACCCACTGGAAGCCATCCCAGCCGGAGTCGTTCTGCCAGAACTGGGGATGGCGCAGATAAAAGTGGTTCAGTGCCTTGGTGAATTCCTGCATCTGACGGTGGCGCTCATAGTCCAGGAGCTTCCATTCCAGGCTCTCAGCAAACCGCCATTCGATGAACTGACCGATCTCACTGCCCATAAAGGTGAGCTTCTTGCCGGGGTGGGCCATTTGATAGGCCAGAAGCACCCGGAGATTATCAAATTTCTGATTGTATTCGCCCGGCATTTTTCCGATGAGAGAGCGTTTGCCGTGTACTACTTCGTCGTGACTCAAAGGCAGGATGAAGTTTTCGGAAAAAGCGTAGGTCATAGAGAAGGTGAGCTTGTTGTGCTCATGCTGCCGACCCAAGGGGTCGGTTTCCATGTATTTCAAGGTGTCGTTCATCCAGCCCATATTCCACTTAAAGAGGAATCCCAGACCGCCGTCAAAATCCGGCTTGGTAATCATGGGGAAGGTGGTGGACTCCTCTGCAATGGTGATGATGTTGGGCCGCAGGGAAAAAGCGGCGCGGTTGACACAGCGCAGGAACTCAATGGCTTCCAGGTTTTCTCTGCCGCCGTAGCGGTTGGGCTTGAACACTGCCCGGTTATAGTCCAGGTAGAGCATAGAGGACACCGCATCTACCCGCAGACCGTCAATATGGTACTTTTCCAGCCAATAAACGGCGTTGGACACCAGGAAGGATTTGACTTCATGCCGTGCGAAGTCAAAAATGCGGGTTGTCCAGTCGGGGTGCTCATTCATCATAGGGTCGGACAGCTCATAGCAGCAAGTGCCGTCAAACTCATAGAGTCCCGGCTCGTCCTTGGGGAAGTGGGCAGGAACCCAGTCCAGAATAACACCGATGCCCTCTTTGTGCAGATTGTCTACCAGCTTTTTCAGCCCCATGGGGTGACCGTACCGGGCGGTGGGGGCGTAGTAACCGGTGACCTGATAACCCCAGGAGGGGTCATAGGGATACTCGGACAGGGGCATAAACTCCACATGGGTATAACCCATTTCTTTGGCATAGGGAGGGAGCAGCTCTGCCAGCTCTTCATAGGTATAAAGGCTGCCGTCCTCTTTTCTTCGCCAGGAACCCAGGTGCAGCTCATAAATATTCATGGGAGCCTGCAGGTGGGGTTTTCTTCCGGTGCCCCGAAGCCACTTTCCGTCTGTCCAGGGGAAGTCGTCCTCGGTAAAGACCACAGAGGATGTATCTGGCAGGGGAGTGGAGCGGGTGGCATAGGGATCCGCCTTATAGACACCGGAGTCATTGGGGCGCACGATCCAATATTTATAGGGGCAGCCTTCGTAGGCTCTGGTGGTAAAGGCCTCCCACACGCCATCCCCAATGGGAGTCATGGGTAGATCCTGGGTATTCCAAAAGTTGAAATCGCCGACCACACTGACGTGCTTTGCGTTGGGAGCCCAGACACGGAACACATAGCCCGGTTGCCCCAGACGGCTGACTCGATGGCAGCCCATGACTTCATAGGCGCGGGTGCAGGAACCTTGCCGGAACTCATCCAATAGGATTTTTGTTTTACGATCCATAGGCATAACCTCCTTAGAATAAAAGGGATAGAGACTTTTTTGCCTACTACCACAAGGTACACGCCTATTATACAACCAGATTTTCAAAAGAGCAAGCCCTTTTCGTCGAAAAAGACAGAATTTTTGAAAACCTAACACTGTAGTTTGTGAAAACTGAGCAATGCGTCCGGAGCTTTACACCATGGCTGAAAATGCGAAAAGGGGGGATCGGGCGGTTTTCTCCCGGTCGCTTTTTCATCTTGCCAAAACCCATAAAGCTGTGATACATTATATAAGTAATTCTTATGGTTTGGAGGCGCACCGTGAACTACAACTACCTGCTTTATTTCTCCGTACTGGCTCAGACGGAGCACTATACCACCGCTGCTGCCCGACTGGGCATCTCCCAGCCGGCTCTCAGCAGCGCCATTCACAATTTGGAAAACTCCCTGGGCGGGGTCAAGCTATTTGAAAAGGTGGGGCGCAACATCCGGCTTACGGAGGAAGGGCGATTTTTCCGGGAGAAGGTGGAAGGTGCGCTGCAAGAGCTTCATGATGCCACAGTTACTCTGCGGGACTCTAAGACCAAGGCCCCCATTGTGATCCGCATGGGGGTAGTTTCCGGGATGCTGGAGGGGGCAGTGGCCGGAGAGCTGCTGGACTGCATCGGGAAGAACCCCCGGATCCGGTTTCACATTAAGGAAAGTTCTTCCGAAGAACTGATGGATATGGTGCGGCAGGAAAAGCTGGATATGGCCCTTGTGGATACCTCCAGCCGGGACAGAAGTCTGCACTTTAGAAAGCTGTGCCAAAAGGATTTCTTTGTGGCGCTCCATGTGGAGCATCCTTTGGCAGACAGCCCCTATTTAGAGCCTCATGCCCTATCGGAAGAGCCCCATGTGGTCTTTAACTACGATGTGACTAACAGCTTTGACCAGTGGGCCAGCGGCATCCGCACAGAGGAAAGCGTGGTCTGCGTGGTCAACACCGCGCAGGCGGCTTTGGAGCTGGTTGCGGCGGGGGTGGGAATCGCCGTTGTGCCGGAAGGCTGCCGGAGAGAAATGGAAGGGGTCTGTTATGTGCCCCTGCGGAATTGGCATCAGGCCCTTTATATGTGCATTTTGTATGACAAGTGGCTGGAACCCCCTATTTGGAGCTTTGTAGAGCAGCTTGTCCGGGCCGTGCGCAAGAAAGAAAAATAACCATACACCCCCCTTCTGAGGAAGTTTAGCTTGCTTTTGAAGGGGGGATGTGATATTATGTAGCTTGCGACGGAATTACACCCCATGTTTTTAGGAGCAGGGTGGCGCGTGTTGCGAAAAAGATTTCGCTGTGCGGTTTGCGCAGGGGGTATTTTATGGAAAATAGATGCTATATCGGCTATCGGTGCAAGCGCCTGAGCGTTCTGGCAGGGCGGCGCATCAGCCAGACATTGGGAGATCTGGATCTGACCCCGGCCCAGTCCCGGGTGGTGATGCACTTGGTATGCACCAGGGAGAATCCCCCCTGTCAGCGGGAACTGGAGGAGCTTTTCTCTTTGTCCCATCCTACGGTTTCGGGTATTTTGTCCCGACTGGAGGAAAAGGGGTACTTACAGTTTGCTCAAGACCCTATAGACAGAAGAAGAAAGCGCATTGTCGCCACGGAAAAGGCCATGGTCTGCGCCCACCGCACCAAGGCTGTCTTAGAGAGCATTGAAGAACAAATGCTCCAGGGCTTTTCCCCGGAGGAGCGGGAGGTATTTTCTCAGCTTTTAGACCGAGCAACCAAAAACCTGGACTGTGAGCAGCAGGCCGGAAAGGAGCAAGCATGAAAAACCTACGCAATTTATTGAGCCGTGTGCGGGAATACTGGCTGGTATCGCTTTTGGCACCTCTTGCGATGATCGGAGAGGTTTACATGGAGGTGCAAATCCCTACCTTGATGGCGGTCTTTTTGGATTCTGGTGTTAAGACCATGGATCTTTCCTTCGCCCTGCGGCAAGGAGGACTGATCGCCCTGTGCGCACTGGCCTCTCTCGCCTTCGGTATTGCTTCAGCGGTATTTGCAACCAAGGCTTCCGCAGGCTTTGCCAAAAATCTGCGCCACGACCTGTTTTATAAGGCGCAGACCTATTCCTTCGCCAATATTGACAAGTTCTCCACAGCCTCCATCATCACCCGTATGACCACGGATGTGGCGACTCTGCAAATGGGCTTCCAGATGTTCATCCGCATGACTGTGCGCTGCGTGTTTATGCTGATTTTGGCGATTACCAAGGCCGCTGCCATCAATCTGCGGCTGTGTCTGATCTACTGTGTGGCCGTGCCGGTGCTGGCAACCGCCCTGTTTATCATTATCCGTCTGGTGCATCCTATTTTTACCAGAGTCTTTAAGACTTATGACAAGCTGAACAATGTGGTAGGAGAAAACCTCCACGGCATTCGGGTAGTCAAGTCCTTTGTCCGGGAGGAGCGGGAAACCGAAAAGTTTACAGAGGTGTCTCAGGAAATTCACAGAGATTTCGTCCGGGCAGAGCGGATTTTGGCCTTTAACAACCCGGTGATGCAGTTTGCAAGCTATGGCTGTATGCTGGCCATTTCCTGGTTTGGCGCCCACCTGATCGTCTCCTCCGGGGACAATGCCGCCATTGGTCTGACCACCGGTCAGCTTTCCAGTATGTTTACTTATACCCAGCAGATCTTGGGCGCTCTCATGATGGTTTCTATGGTCTTCGTTATGGTCACTATGTCCGGCGCATCCATTCAAAGAGTGGCAGAGCTTCTGGACGAAGAACCGGATATCACCACTCCGGAAAATGCGGTTACCCAGGTAGAGGACGGCTCTATTGACTTTGAAAACGTTTCCTTCCGCTACTCTAAGGATGCCCAGCGGAATGTGCTGGAAAATGTGGATTTGCACATTGCGTCCGGCATGACTGTGGGCATTCTGGGCTCTACGGGATCTTCCAAGTCCACCCTGGTGCAGCTCATTCCCCGGCTTTATGAAGCCACAGCCGGCACAGTCAAGGTGGGCGGCGTGGATGTAAAGCAGTATTGCCTGACGGCGCTGCGGGACAATGTAGCCATGGTGCTGCAAAAGAACCAGCTTTTCTCCGGCACCATTGCGGATAATCTGCGCTGGGGCAACCCCGATGCCACCCAGGAGGAACTGGAGCATGCCTGTCGTCTGGCTTGCGCCCATGATTTCATTGTAAGCTTCCCCGAGGGCTACGAAACCAAGATCGAGCAGGGGGGCACCAACGTTTCCGGCGGACAGAAGCAGCGGCTTTGCATTGCCCGGGCTCTTCTGAAAAAGCCCAGGATTTTGATTTTGGATGACTCTACCTCTGCGGTGGATACCCATACGGACTCTGTGATCCGTCAGGCCTTCCGGGAGGAGATCCCCAACACCACCAAGCTGATTATTGCCCAGCGAGTTGCCTCAGTAGAGCATGCTGACATGATTCTGGTGCTGGATGGCGGCAGGATCGTCGGTCAGGGCACCCACGACGAGCTTCTTGCAAACAACCCCATCTACCGGGAAGTTTATCAGTCTCAGAAGAAGGGAGATGAGGACAATGGCTAAGGTGCAAATGAAGGGCGACGGCAAAATGGCAAAAGACCCCAAGAAGACCTTGGGGCGGCTGCTGGCCTATTTGAAGGGCTATAAGGGCTCTCTGATTACGGTGGTTATCTGCATCATTTTCAGTGCCATTGCCGCTGTTGCAGGCAGCAAATCTCTGGAATTTGTAGTAGACTACTACATTGTGCCCCTTCTGGGAATGCAAAAGCCGGATTACGCTCCGCTTCTGGGCTTCATCCTGATTATGGGCATCATTTTTGCCGTGGGCATAGTATCCAACTTCCTTTCCAACTTCCTCATGGTGAAGGTTGCCCAGGGTGTGCAGCGGGATGTGCGGGATCAGCTTTTTGCCAATATGCAGCATCTTCCCATCCGCTATTTCGACACCCATTCCCATGGCGATATGATGAGCCGCTACACCAATGACATCGATACCCTGCGGCAGATGATCTCCCAGACCATCCCCCAGTGCATTTCCTCGGTGGTCACCATTGTGACGGTGTTTGTCGCTATGCTTGTGACTTCTCCCATTTTGACTGCGGTTGTGATCGTCACGCTGATTGCTACCTTGCAGGTGACCAAGACCATTGCCGGCCGCTCCCGGAAATACTTTGTCAGCCGCCAGAAGGCTTTGGGTGCTGCCAACGGCTATATTGAAGAAATGATCGGCGGTCAGAAGGTTATCAAAGTCTTCTGCCATGAGGAACAGACCAAGGAGGGTTTCAACACCCTCAACGAAGACCTGTGTGAAAACACCTTCAAGGCCAATATGTATGCCAACCTCATGGGTCCTGTGAGCAACAATCTGGGCTATGTGCAGTATGTGATCGTTGCGGTGGTTGGTGCGGCTCTCATTACCTCCGGCAGTGCTTTGGGCCCCGGCGCCCTTATGAGCTTTTTGCTTCTCTCCCGCAGCTTCAATATGCCCATCAATCAGGTGATGAACCAGGTCAACGCCGTGATTATGGCACTGGCCGGTGCAGAGCGGATTTTTGAGCTGATGGACGCAGAGCCGGAGGAAGACCATGGCTATGTAACTCTGGTCAATGCCAAGCGTCTGCCCGACGGCAGTGTCACCGAGTGCCCCGAGCATACCGGCCTTTGGGCCTGGAAGCATCCCCACAAGGAGGAGGGCACTGTTACCTACACGGAGCTGAAGGGCGACATCACCATGACGGAAGTGGACTTCGCCTATGTGCCGGAGAAGCCGGTACTCCATGACATTACCCTCTATGCTACCCCGGGGCAGAAGGTTGCCTTCGTCGGCGCAACCGGCGCAGGCAAGACCACCATCACGAATCTCATCAACCGCTTTTATGATCTGGCAGACGGCAAGGTGCGCTATGACGGCATCAACATTACCAAGATCCGCAAGCCCGACCTGCGCCGCTCTCTGGGCGTGGTGCTGCAAGATACCCATTTGTTCACCGGCACAGTTATGGAGAACATCCGCTACGGCAATCCGGATGCCTCAGACGAGCAGTGCATTGAGGCGGCAAAGCTGGCCAATGCCCATGATTTCATCACCCGTCTGCCCAATGGCTACGATACGGAACTTACCGGGGGCGGTGCAAGCCTCTCGCAGGGTCAGCGGCAGCTTCTCTCCATTGCCAGAGCCGCAGTAGCAGATCCCCCTGTCATGATTCTGGATGAAGCGACCTCCTCCATCGACACCAGAACGGAAGCTCTGGTACAGAAGGGCATGGATGCCCTCATGGAAGGCCGCACCACCTTCGTCATTGCCCACCGCCTGTCTACCGTTCGGAATTCCGACTGCATTATGGTTCTGGATCACGGCAGGATCATTGAGCGGGGCAGTCACGCAGACCTGATCGCCAAGAAGGGCACTTATTACCGGCTCTATACCGGCGCCTTTGAGCTGGAATAAGAAGGAGAAAATGTGAGAAGACCAATCAATCTGGATAGCCCCCTGATGCAGGGGCTCACCGTCATTACCGATGCCATACTGGCAAACCTGCTGTTCATTCTGTGTTCCGTGCCCATTATTACCATGGGTACGGCACTGACTGCCATGGCTAAGGTGAGCCAGAACAGCGTCATGCAGGAGGGTGGCGGTGTTACCAAGAGCTTTCTGCGCTCCTTTAAGGAGAATTTTAAGCAGACTGTTCCTCTGTGGATCGTTGTGATGATCTTGGGAGCGATTTTGGCGGCAGACCTGCTGTTTGTGGATTCCATGCTGGCAGGCTGGCTGCAAAAGTTGGGTTTCTGCCTGTGGGTATTGCCCACCACCATTTATATGGGTGTGCTTTCCTGGCTGTTCCCTCTGCTTGCCCGGTATGAAAACACGGTGAAGGGTCACTTGAAAAATGCCATTGCCCTGACGTTCGCTAAGTTCCCCCGCACCTTCATCATGCTGGTTATAAACCTGCTTCCCTTTATCCTATTGGTGTTCAACACCGGGCTTCTGCTCAAAACCTTCATTTTCTGGGTGATCTTTGGTTTCGGCTTTCTGGCATACTTCAACACCCTGCTTATGCGGCCGGTGTTCCGCATGCTGGAAACAGAGCCGGATGAACCGGATGAGGACGATACAGAAGAATAAGACCTTTCCACACGGAGCAGCATTGCCCCGTGTGGTTTTTTCTGGTGAAACGGTTGGCAGCAAAACTTACTAACCGGGAATTTGCGCTTGACATTTGAAACATATATTGTTATACTAAAGAAAAGACGAAAAATCGAGAAAAGGGGTGTTCCTATGGGCCAAAAGTCAATTTGTGGCAACTCCTGCGATACCTGCCTCCGCAGAGAAGAAATCAACTGCCCGGGCTGCCGCCTTGGACCGGGAAAATACATATACCGGGAATGTGACATTGCCCAATGCTGCGGCGCAAAGAATATCCTGAGCTGTGAGCAGTGCTATAAGCATGAGGAATGTCAGCTTTTGGAAGAAAGAGCCCAGCATCAGGCAACCCGTGCGCCTTCCAGAGGCTATGCGGAGTCCCTAAAGCCCCCTGTAAACGGTGAGGAGAGCAGACGCATTGCCAGGTGGCTCAAGGTCATGTTCATATGCAGTCTGGTTTCAATGATCCTGTCCCCCCTGAGTTCCCTGGGGCAGACCTTGACCAAGCTCAACAACGAGAGCCTGTCTTTGGCCGGTTACGGAATCGTTTTGCTCCTTAGTCCGGCAATGACAGCCCTGGGTGTGCTGAGCATTGTTGCCATTTGTTCACTCTGGAAATATGCACCCTCTTTGAAAAAAGAGCTATACTGGTCCATTGCTATGATGGCTGCGGCGGTGGTTATGGCTATAGCCGCGGTTGCTTTACTAATTATGTCCCAAGCTCTGTTCTTCAGACTATCCGTAGGGACGATGATTCCTATGCTTTTCCTTCTTGTGTCAGCTATCTTCGTGCTTGTTGCCGCCATCATGACCAGCCGAAGCCATTTTTACGGCCTTTCAGAGCTGTTTGAGAAAGCGGACATAGACTTGAGCGACAGAATTCTTTCTCTGTGGAACTGGCATATATGGACTTTTGTATTCATTCCGGCAGTGGTCATTGTGACAGCAGTCCTTATACTTGCTGCGGATTGGTGGGCAATCTTGATTGGTATTCTACCCCTGATGGTTTGGGGGATCTACCTCAATGTGCGCTATTATCACATCCTTTGGCGAGGTATTCGTGCCTTTGAGAATCTGGCAGCTCAAGAGGATAGCTTCCTCGGGGCATAATCCCGGCAGTTCCTACAAAATAACAATCAGAATGCTCCCTTGGAAGAAATTTTCTTGGGAGCATTCTTTTTAACGATTCTGAAAAGGGCCGGTTTCCCGGCCCTGGGTTTATGACTTAGCAGCAGCCGCCGCAGGAGTGGTTGTCGCAGTTGTTTCTCTCGCAGCCACAGCCGCAGCCGCAGCCGGAGCCGGAGGTCAGCATGGTGCCATTACCGCAGGAGCAGAACAGGAGGATGAGAATGAGGATCCAGCAGATGTTGTTGCCGCCACAGCCAAAAAATCCGGAATTACAGTTCATAACGATTACCTCCGAAGATGGATTTGAGTCGGTGTTGCCGCTCATTCCATGGTATTCACCCCGCAGGATTTTGTGCAAAAAGGCTGTCAAGATTAGAGAAGGTATAGCCCTGCTCTTTTAGATTGGTCAAGAGTTCGTCTAGAATTTCAGCATTGGTCTGGGAGGTAGAGTGCAGCAGAATCACTGCTCCGTTGTGCATCCGACCCAAGATCTTAGAGAAGGCTGCCTCGTGGGTGGGCTGGCTGTTGTTGTTCCAATCCACATAGGCCAGGGACCAGAATACGGTCTTATAGCCCAGCTTTTGTGCCATGCGGAGGTTGTCCTCGCTGTAGATTCCCTGGGGCGGTCGGTAATACCGGGGAAGCTCCTGTCCGGTGACTTCCTTGTAGCCGGCTTCCACCAGCTCCAGCTCCTTGCGGAAGGTGGCCTCGTCGGAGATCTTGGACATATCGTAGTGATGGGCTGTGTGGTTGCCTACGGTGTGTCCCTCGGAGGCCATACGGCGCACCAGCTCCGGGTTTCGCTCTATGTAAGAGCCGACCAGGAAGAAGGCGGCGGGAACCTGGTGCTTTTTTAGAATGTCCAGAATTTTGGCGGTATGTCCGTTTTCGTAGCCTGCATCAAAGGTCAGATACAGGGTCTTTTGCTCTGCGTTTCCCACATACACGGCATCATATTGGGAAAGCTGGGTGGCAGAGGCGTTTCCCACAGGGGTGCTGCCCTCCTGCCGGAAGCTGAGCCCCCAGGAGCCGGTCTCCAGACTGCCATTACCGAACACGCTTAGAGTCAGCACCAATGCCAAAGCCAAAGCGCAAATACAAATGGAAATATCCCGTTTTTTCATAAAATCACCCCGGTCAAGACTATGCGCCCTGACCGGGGGATATGTGTGCCTTGGAATCTGTAGGGATATCTGCCCTACGCAGAGGGTGGTACATCAGATAGGAAAACCAAAATTCGTAGGATGGATTGCGCCCCACGGCCCATGGAGAACGATTATAATACCCTTTCCTCCAAAACCTGACAATGAGCCAATGCGCCCAGTATGAGGTAAAGCAGAGGCGCGGACAAGCTCTGACTAATGCCAAAGAAGGCGTAAATGCTGTAGCCTACTACAGGAAGCAGGAGAGGAAGCTGCTTCTGCTCCAGTTTTTTTACCGCCGGGAGAATGACACTGCCCAGAAGACTCAGATGCAAAAGCATAGCAGGCAAGCCACAGCAGACCCAAAGCTGCAAATACTCATTGTGTGCCGCATCTACGGAAACTCTGCGGATGTTGCCGTCGGGCAGCTCCCGGGTAAAGACAAAATCGGAGCGCAGGTCATAAGTATCCGGGCCGCCTCCCAAAAGGGGACGATCCAGCCCCAACTTTAGAGCATCCTTCCAAATGGCAATACGGCCGGAACCCAAGGTATCCGGGGGATTGAGCCGGGTGAGAAGATGCAGATCATGGAGGAGTTTCACATCTCCTTCATAGAAAAACAGGAACAGAAACCCAGCCAGGAACACAAGGGTATAGAAGATCCACAGAGCCATTGCCGCCTTGGGGTAGCCCTGATCTTGGGGAAGCTTCCGGAGAAGCAGTGCCAGGGGGATAGAAAGGAAAGCCATAGCCAGAAGCACCCAGGAAAGGGTGTTCCACTGCCAGAAAAGGGTAAGCTGCTGACCGTCAAACTCATAGCCCAGAACGGTCTTGCCCAGAGCAAAAAGGCTCAGACCACCCCAAATTTCCCCCATGTGCCGCAGCCCTAACCCCTTGCGGACACACACGGGAAGCAACAGGCCAAAACAGGCAAAGATGGCTACAGGCCCGGCGGCGACTTCGCTGAGCAGCACGCCGCCCCAGGCGCAAAGTCCTCCAGCCAGAAGGAAGAAGCGATCCTTCTCCCGGCTGACGGCATAAGAGCCCAAAAGATACAGGCACAGAACCGTAAGGGCAGAACCCAGAAGACCGGAGTTGCCGATGGTGCCCAAATACTCCCCGGTGTAGCGAAGCCCCCGGTGGTGGAAGGTCAGCTCTCCTGGATAAAGTCCAAGAGGGTTGAAGCCTAAGAATTGCGCCAAAACCATAAAAAAGATCAGCATTCCGGATAGGGCGGCTCCCCATCTATGCACCTTGCCCGGATTCCAGAACAGAGCGCACAGGGCGAAAATCAGCAAGTAAATGAGCAGGGTGAAGAAACCCTCGTTTCGCTTGCTTCCCAGCCAAACAGCCTCCGGGTAGGAGGAACACAGGCTGGACAGGAAGAACCAAAGGGTTAGCCCCAAGGCGAGGAATAGGGGGAGCTTCAGGGCAGAGAAGGGGGAGGGAGCAGCGGGAAATCTGCATCGCTGTTTCTTTGAGGTAACGGTGCGGAAGACGAAGGCCAGTGCCAAAAGCCCCAGAAACACCCCAAAGGAGATGAGAAACAGCTTGTGTTTGGGATCTACAATGCGTTGATATCCTGTTTTTGGAGCCCAAAGCAAAAAGCCTGTGAGCATGAACAGTCCATATAGCCCGGTAATACCCTTCGGGGTGAAGAGGGCAGAGCGGGCAGTAGTCTTACTCTTTTTCATTGGCCTAAAAACCCTTCAATCTGATCCTTGGTAGCGGCGCAGCTTCCCTGTACAAAGCCACCCTTGCCGCCGCCTCTGCCGTTTAAGGTGGTGTTCCACTGTTTTACAAAGTCCCGCAGGTCTGCTCCCTGATGGCAGATGGCGTAGCGGTAACCAGCCTCGTCACTCCCGGAGAGGATGATGCACCGACCGCCGCAGAGAGAGCCCACCTTATCGGTCAGCCGCCGCAGAGCGTCGGGGGACAACTCCGGCTGGAACAGGGTCACATCGCCTTTGCCCTCCCAGCTTTCCGCAATGCGGTCAAAAAGCTGATTTTCCAATCCAACCACCCGGAATCGGGAGGCTTCCAGCTCTTCCCGGAATTTTTGGGCGGCACTGCCAGTTTCCAAAGGTGCAGCGGAGAAGACATTGCTGACCTGCCGGTTCTGCTCCTGCAGTCGGGAGAAATAGCGAAGGGCTCTGCCGCCGCAGACGATCTCCATGCGGATACCCTGATGGAATTTCACCCAGGAGAGAATTTTGATCTGTCCGATCTCGCCTGTATGCGTTACATGGGTGCCGCAGCAGGCGCACAGGTCATAACCGGGAACCTCCACCAGACGGACGGTGCCGGTAAGGCGCTTTTTACTGCGATAAGGAAGGCCGGTCAACTCCTGCTCCTCATAAAAACGGCTGGACACTTCCAGGTTTTTCCATATGGCCTCGTTGGCAAGCTGCTCCAGAAGGGGCAGGTCTTCCGGGGGGATCATGCCGTCAAAGTCGATGGTGACAGTATCCGCTCCCATGTGAAAGCCCACATTGTGATACCCATAGCGGCTGTGGATAATGCCGGAGAGAATATGTTCCCCGGAATGCTGCTGCATGAGATCAAAGCGGCGAAGCCAGTCGATCTTCCCCTCCACAGTTGTGCTTTCTTCCAAAGGAACATCGCAATAGTGGATGACAGTTTCCTCTTTTTCCTGCACATCCAGCACCCGGGCATTGCCCAATGTGCCGGTGTCTGCCGCCTGCCCACCCCCCTCGGGATAAAAGGCGGTGTTATCCAGAATCACTTGCCAGCGGCTACCCTCCTGGGTGCAGGAGAGCACCTTGGCAGAGAAGCGGCAAAGATGGGAGTCTTGGTAGTATAAGGTGTTGGGATTCATGGAATCATCCTTTTCGTTTTTTCTTCCATTATACCCATAAAATGGGGGAAAAAGCAATAGGTGACGCAGGAAAAAGCAAACCTGAGAAGCCTAAAGGGGCTTCTCAGGGAAGGGAATTACTATAAGCTTGATAATAATTGCCGGAAAATCAATACCGCAGGAACACTTGCCATATGCGGATGCTACTGTAGCATATGTCTTAGGCTGATACTAAGATTATATTTGGCTAACAATAGGGTTGCAGGGAACGCTATCGGTGCTTTCTTCCGGCTTTCGTTGCAGTCATTACAGAGAGTTAAGCTTTCCGATCAAAATGCCGTCCCGATAGAAATCCCTTCTAGAAATCAAATCTCCCACCTGGCCATCCGTTTCAAATTCGGGATAGAAAATGGCATCTTCAGTAAATTCCCGGTGGGCAGTGAACAGAACCTTGGGATAGGGGATTGTCTTCCACAGCTGATATACTGTATCATCGAAACCATCCCTGTCTGTAGACAGCACAAAGATTTTGTCGTAATTTATGCGTGCCTTCCGCCGCTCCCAAGACTCCCTGGCATCTTCACAGGTTCCATAGTGCATAAAGTGGATTTCGATATCATCCAGTCTGCCAATGGGATATTCTTCGCCCCAACGCATTTGCAGGTCGTAGCTCAGATAGTGCCGGAGATTCAAAACAAATTTCACAAAGTCGGGTTCTTTGATGAAGGTGTTAACAGTGGGAGACAAAAACTGCATTCCCATGTCGTGATACAAAACACCGGCGATACAGTTTTGTGAAATCAATGTAACATCCGGTACCTGGAGTTCAGCTCTCAGTCCTATCAGCTTTTTTTGCATTGTCTTTCGCTCTATGCGGCCTTTCAGCCGGGGAAGGATACCTTTGGCCTTAGCAGCAATCTCCACCACGGATTCTTTTCTGTGTAATTTTCTCTGCATCTTGTAATGCTTTCCGCTTTCACCATCACCTATAACCGCCTCGATGGCATCCAGCTTTTCAGACTTGGACAGATTGTTGTTGCGGACGATATGGTAAACATAGTTTTTCTTGCTCTTTAGAATCATTTGATCCCGCAGCGGCGCAGCACTTTCTCCCACAATGCGATATAACTGTTCCGCTCGGGCATACTCCTGTTTACTTTGGGTCAATCCGAATTTGCTCATCAGAGAGGTGTTATTCCAACGAATATAATGATATAGGGGTTTGTTCAGCACGGCGCACTGCTTAATCCCGGCAGCTTCCATATAATCCAGCACAAACTGGAAATCCTCTCCCATGGACTGGGTCACATCGAAGCGGATTTGGTGCTTTTCTATGATGCTCCTGACAAACACCTTGTTCCACAGGCATTGGAGCAGCACTTTGTCCACCAGGCTGAAGAATTGCTCGCTTGCTACAAGCTGTACGCCGTTTCCATCCTGATTCCACAGATAATCCTGCTGATAGCCCCCTATGTTATCGTGGAAGCAAAAACCGCAAAGGGTCAGGGCTTGGGGATGCTGTTGGGCGGTGGCGATTAGTTCTCTTGCATAAGAGCCAGACACCCAGTCGTCACTGTCTACAAACAGGATGTATTCTCCGGTGGCAGCCTCTAAGCACTGGTTCCGGGTATGGGATACCCCCCGGTTTTGGTCGTTACGCAAAGCGATCACATTGGGAAATTCCTGGGAAAGCGCCTGGCACAGCGCCCAGCTATTGTCCTTGCCGTGATCTTCGCAGAGAATAACTTCAATGTCCCGCTCATCACCGTAAACCAGAGACTCTACACATTTTCTCAACACGGATTCCGCATTATACACAGGAACAACTACACTGATTTTTGCCATAGGAACAACTCCTTTGTTGATGCAGACTTGAAGAACAAATCCTGCATGGCATTATTTAATCTTTCTGGCAGGAATACCGCCCATAACCGCTCCCGGTTCTACATCATGCACCACTACCGCATTGGCACCGATCACAGCATTATCTCCCACATGGATATTGCCCAAAACCTTTGCGCCGCAGGTGATCACCACATTGTCTCCGATGGTGGGGCAGCCCTTTCCGGTGTATCCAATGGTTACCTGCTGATTGATCCAACAGTTTTCCCCAATGGATTTTGCGGAAATCATGGTGGCAAAGCCGTGCTGGATAAACAGACCGCCCCCGATTTCTGGGGTTTCAATGTACAGTGTATCCATGGGCTTGTACCACAGCCTTACCCATAGGCGGTAGAGCCTGCGACTGGTATTGCGGTAGAGATACAGATTTCGAAATTCCGGATATCGCCACAAAAGCTCTCCGAGGGCGGTGGTGTTAGCGGATTCAATATGACAGATCTGTTTCCACCGGGCAAGGTCCTTGGAAAAAGCGGAATTTTTCCGGCATACCCCGGGCAGAATAGGCAAAAGACGAAGAAAGTATAGAAGTTTTATCATATTTTATCTTCCTTATTCGAAGCAATCATTTATGCCCGGTTGTGCCTGCTGAGCAGTTTTTTGTTCCAAGAGTTTTTTCTTGGGGAGGAATTGCAGTCGTATTGCGGTCCAGAGCATTGCGACATCAAAGGGATATTTCAACGCCTGTAGCAATTGAAATTTTCTAATTCGTTGGAATTTTTTGGCACTTTCTCTTGTGTGCCAATAATCAGCAAAGAAAAACATCATTTGGATATCGTGCCAGAGGAAAATCTTTTTCAAATCCGGGAAAAATTTTCCAATCCATCGATAGCGTTCTACCAAAACTTCCAAAGCATCGTCGGCAATCTGCTTTTGATTTCTTTCGCTGTACACAGCACTGGAGGCCCGTTGCCTGTAGTGATAAAGGACATCCGGTATTCTTACAATCTTTTTGGCCTGAGACAGGACCTTATAAGTGAAAAACTCATCGTCAATGCAACGTCTTTCCCGGCGGAAACGAATCTCGCCAACCACTTCCTTGCGCAACAGCTTATTACAAAATAAGCTGTTGCTCCAAATATTTAGATATTGCTCCAGATAGGAATGAGCTGTAAATCGGTCAATTGCCTTGCTTCCGTGGTTCACCTTTTCGGTATGTGTTTTGTATTTTTTATCAAACTCATACTCAACAATGTCCGCATTCTCTTTCTGTGCCACTGTTAGAAGCCGCTCTAACCAATGGGGTTCCACAAAGTCATCACTGTCAATAAAAGCAATATAATCTCCATTAACATTGTCAAGGCCGGTATTTTTGGCACTAGCTGCGCCGCTATTATTTTGATGAATAACACGGAATCTGGCATCAAGTTGGGCGTAGCGGTCGCAGATATGCCCTGAAGAGTCTTTGGAGCCATCATCCACCAGAATTGCTTCCCACCGTTTGTACGTTTGACTTAAAACTGACTCCAAACACTCCGGAAGATACTTCTCTACGTTGTACACCGGAATTATGATAGATACTTTATCCATATAGACCCTCTTCCTAAATATGGGGCGGATTTTCTGCTAGCCATTTTGCATAAACGGTTTCGCATCCCTCTGGAGTTGTAAGCGGATATTCTCGCTTCCATGACACCTTATAGAATTGCGTTTTTTGTATTTTGATATCGTTGTAATTGCGGGAGGGGTCAGATAAATGTGATTGCAAAAACATAAAATCTGAATTGTTGGCAGGAAGCAAGTCGAGAGTATCCCTCAATTCTGAACAATACATATAAATGAGACGGATCATATAATCAAATAGAAGGTAGTCGACTAAACTATTATGGTCTGTCCAATACTCCTGCAAAAGCCGCGCTGCTGCCGAAAACAAGGTATTTCCCCTCCAGCCTCCTATAATTCCCACAGTCCACTCCCAATTTGAAATATTGGTAATATCCTTGCCGGGGTTTTTTATGGAAAACAGTGGAATATCGAATATTGACTCTGAAAGGCTGTCTTTTAGGAACACCGACGCATCGACCCACAATCCTCCGTGCTTGGCCAGCAAAGCCATTCGATAGTAGTCAGAAAAATGTGTAAAGGAGATGAAGCCGGCGTTCATTTTTTGGGAAAGAACTTCCGGAACAGAAACAAAGGATTTGTAGTTTCTAAAGTCAATCACATTCACGTTCATTCCGTTGGAGTTTCTCCGTATAGAAGCAATACATCTTTTTACAATATCTGGCGCATCAGCTTCTCCCTGCCACCAGAAAACCCAAATCGTTTTAATTGCGGGTTTGGTGCCAGAAACATAATCAGCAGCCAGTTCGGCCGCTAGCTTTCCATATTTGCCATTCAAATATGACAGCACTGCTTTTGTTGCTGCGCGGTATCTTTGTGCCTTCTTTGCTGCGGATACTTTACCCCCCTCCTCCACATAAGTGCGGCATGCTTGGGCATAAGCCAGTCTTAGGGGTACTTTACCAACCCGTTGAAGAAAAAACTTAATCGCACTTTTTGCTCCTTGAGGAATGCACGATTTCAATATGCTCATATAAGGCTCCTCTCATTTGAACACGGAATCCAGTTTTTCGAAATGCCGCAGTGACGCGAGTTTTAACTCGGAAGACACAGCAAATGGTATACTTTTCCAATTTTGACGACTATTTGAGAAACTCCAGTTTTCACCTTTTCGTAGGTCGAAAACATTGCCCTGAAAGCCGATACTATTAAGAGTATGAAGGGTTTTGTCACTGTAAACAACTGGAAGAACAGGACGTCCGGCAGCTAGAGCAAGAATAACTCCGTGAAACCGTGTGGCTATCACATAATCTGACGCTGCAATCGTCGAGAGAATCTCGTTTCCGTTAGTTCCGTCATATATAAGAGCGCTGATTTTTGCGAACTGGTTGGAACATGACAGCCTTTTCATGACCTCAGTTACTGCACGGTCATCCTCCTCTTTTTTACAGAAGGCGCACAGTATGATGCTGCACCCTTCGTCCAGATACCCTTGGAGAATATGCACCATGTTGTCTAAATAGGATGCATGATACTTGCGTAAAGAGGCGTGATCATCGCAGTCACAGTTTATTAACGACACAAAAATCTGCTTTCGGATCGTTGGAGTAACCGGCATAGGATAGGAGAGCAAGATGTCTGGAGCATATCTAACAGTTGAAAGCCCTACAAATTGTTCATAAGAATACAGATCCCGGAAGCAAACATCCTGCATTTTGGAAATTGCCCGACCAATCCCAACTCTGTAGGCCTCTGTTACATAAGGACCCCAGTTTGCGCCTATGACATACATGGCGCGGTTTTCTGCCTTGTTGTTCCACCATTGGACATACTGTTCCCAGTGAGGATATTCCATAAAGACTGAGCCGCCAATGTAAACGAATGCATCGCATCGTTTCTCTCGCCAGTTCTTATATCGCACAGCCAATGACTCGCGTATTTTTCCTAACACCCGGGGCAAAAGGGAAAACTTCCCTATAACGTCAAGATTTTTGATATCCGAAAAATTCTTCTTATTGATCGGGTCGCTCCACATCAGGAATCTAGTTTTAGGGTACCGCGTTGTAATTGCGCGAATAAACAAGTCGTCACCCAAGTTTGCCTTATCATAGGCATGCAGAAAAACTCGTTTCATACATTACTCCAATTAGCTCTTCAGTTTTGCATAAACTCGCTCAAAAAACCAACAAGTGAATTCTTTTGCACTTTTTGCTGTGTCTTCAATGAAATACCACAAATAAAGAATTCTGAGTCCGTAGAGCAACCAGGCGTGTATTCCTCGTGGCCTGTTGTGTTCATGAAGATAGTCAACTGCGTGTGCATCAGCTCGATATTGACATTTCTTTGTATTTACATTTCCCCAATGAACAACAGCACAAGCATCCACTTTGCCGTCTTTAGGGTTTTCATACCGGACCGACCTACAATAATAGTTCGTGCTAAGCTTAGTTGTAAAAGGAACAAAGCAATAGTAGCTAGGATCTCTTTCTGTTGGAAAAAGGTTCAAAATAGCCATGGCTAGGGCATACACGGGTTCATCAGCCAATACATTGTTAAAAGCGCTGAAGGTCACTGAGCCATAGTGTTGTACAATATCTTGGCAGGTTTGATATACATGCTCGGCAATGGCACCAGGGCGGATATAGTAGCTAATTCCATGCAGGTGTGTGATAAAATGAATAGGATAAATTTCAGCCACCTCACTTGTGAACCACCCACTTGTAGAGTCCATTGACAGTGCCTTACCAAAACACGAAAAATCATCCGCCTCCTTAAATTTGTCCCACCAAAAGTTAAGATCCTGATAAATCAAGCAATCGGCATCAATGAAGATATTCTCTCTATACGGACATACACGTAAAAGTTCCAACTTGTCCATCCATGACCTTGTCGGGTTTTCAAGAATCACAATATCATCGAATTCTGCTGTATAGACATTATGCCTATCAGCAATGATGGCAAACCGCACCGGATTGGCACAGTTTTGACGGTATGATCGAAGCAACGTCCTAGCCATGCGGTAGTATCGCTCATCGCCCGTTGCCATGGTAACAAAGCCTCTGTTCACATTAACTCCTCCTTGTTTGACCATTGCGGGCAGATAGTGCCTAGCCTGCTCGCAATAGCGAAAAAATCGACTTCTACTCTTTAGTAGCACTTCACGGGGCGTTAGCAGACGACCTTTACGTCTACATATTCTAAGTTTTCATGCGGATAAAACTAATGCATCTGTTTCAGATGTAGGCTCGACCGGATATCCACCGCCATAATTCGCAAGGGCTTAGTATTTGATCTATTCTTGCATTATACAGGAAAATCTGTAAAGCGTTATATCTTATTAAGCGAAATTTATTAGCAGTATGGCAGATGTCATTTGTTACCGGCCAATGAACCTCCTCAGTGGTTTCAGGAAAAGGTTTTTTTCCTCCCTATTCATGCTTATCATCCATACAGATGCACAAAAAATTACTACAATGGACAGCGAGCCCAACAAAACATCCAAGTAAGAATCCATGGGCCAATAGCGATTAATCATAAAGCCCACCACGGCAGGCGCTATTAAGCCTGGCAGAGTTTTGCAAATAGACCACCAAAAACCAGGAATATTCAACCCGATGTGCTTCCAGTAGTAGTAGTTCATAAAGACCACATAGCCAAAGAAGGTGGTAACAAGGGTAGCGAATGCAGCACCGATACCGCCCCACTGTTTGGCACAAGGAATTGTTAGAGCAACATTGGCTAGGGCAATTAAGAAATAGACAACACTTCTTGCTTTGTGTTTATTCATGGCTTTCTGGACTTCTAATCCAATATTCTGGAGGGATGGGACAACGACAGAGAGTATTAAAAATAGCCCAATCAAAAACGAGTCATTGTAATTTGTTCCAGCCCAAATACATATAAATGCTCTGCCTACTGATATGTAGCCAATTAGGATTAAAGCGACCACATAAAATTGAATGCGTCCTACTTGTGTGAATATATCATCAAATTCCTTGGTATCCATATTCTTGACTGCAATAAAGTTGATCTTAGGAGAAAATACACCGGCAATTCCGCCAGAAAATTGATGAAAATAATTCTTAAATTGTGCTCCTACAGTGTAAACCGCAACCACTTCGGTACCATGCACCGCCCCCAGTACAATGTTGTCTGTAGAAAATGTAATCTGATCTGTGATAGAGTTCAGGAACAGAAATCCGGAGAAAACGAAGATTTCTTTCAAAACATCCTTGCGGAAGCCCTTGAAGGAAAACTCCATTTTGATTGCCTTTCTGGCATAAAAGAAGCAGAAAAGGTAGCTGGCAATGCTTATGGCAAGAGCGATAGCAGTAATGGTGATAGACCGCCCGCCCATTCGCAGGGCAATGATGTTGACAATAGGGGTAAGGATGCAGGTGACCAGTGACATTCCTCTTAGGGCGATGTACTTTTCATAAGCATTCAGCGCCATCATGACCACATTGAACACAAATGTAATCATCATATTTATGGTCAGCAAAAGAATAATGATTCGCAGCTTATACAGTTCTGCGGGAGTGAAGGTTTGATCCACCAATTCTTCTGCCAGAACCGCACAACTGATACCGCCTGCCAGCACCAGAAGAGCCAGAACGGAAAACACCGTCAAAAACATTCCGTTAAGCTGCTTTTCGCCTTCCCGGTCATTGGCGGCCCGGCATCTGGCATTGAAACGGATGTATGCACCGCCAATACCAAAGCTGAGAATGGACAAATAGGAGATAAAAGAACCGGCTGTACCGTAAAGACCGTACTCGCTCTGCCCCATCATTTGCAGCATATAGGGGGTATAGAGAATGGAAATGGTATTGGCTAAGAAAATATGTAAATAGGACAGGGTCGTGCCCATTTTTCGCTGATTCATATCATTTGACCTCGTTTGTTAGGCTTTCTCTAAAAGGTGTAGCCGCTCCAATCCCGCCTTAGCCGTTTCCTTATAGCCGGGCATGACATTCCTCAACTGCTGGCGAACTGAATCCTCATGCTCCACAAGCCAATGGAATTCCCTTGCCAGTTCGCCTTCTTCTTTCAGCTTCTGTACCGGGAGAACATAATGCTCCTCAGCGCCAAAAAGGTCCTGGGCAATGCCCCGGGATTTGACGGAATAGCCCACCACCAGGGTGGGTACCAGAGTGGAATAAGCAGCAATGGTGGCATGGGTGCGGGCGCCCACAAAGAACCGGCACCGGGCAATGAAGCCCTTGAGCTGGCGGCAGTTGGCATCCTCGATCATAGTTACCCGACCGGTCTCCCGGAACAGATCATAGAGGAAGCGAATGGGCGTGCGATCATTGTTATATTCCCACACCACATGGGGGATCAGGCAAATATTCATGTCCGTTTCTTCTAAAATAAAACGGATCATATTCTCATAGTTTTTCAGGATCAAATTGCCCTCGGTGCCGTATTTCATAATCAGAGGGCTGACATTGATGCCTACGGTGTTGCCCTCAATGAAATGCTCGGGTAAGGGAAGGTCCTCCCGCTCCAGTAAAAAGGCGGGGTCTGCTACTTTTACTGTGTTGGGGTTGATCTCTTTCAGAAGGGCATAAGTAATAGGCTCTCTGGCAGTGATCAGGTCATAGCCTGCCAGGTCCTCCCGAACCTCCGGGGTAATGGCTTCCGGGTCAACGGAGCAGCCCCACAGAACGGTTTTGATGCCGTGTTTCCGCAGCTCCTGATTAAATTCCACCATTTGATTGGCAGACCAAGGATAGCAGTAGTTGTCCCCGCCAATGGACACAGCCAGCTTGCCCCGAAACAGCGTCCGCAGAAATACTTTCATATTGGCATCCTCTTGGTGCAGCAGCTTTCTGCGAAAAGTGGCTTCCAGCCAGGGCAGGGAATATTTTTTCAGCTCCTCCGCAACAACAATGCGCTCTACGGAAGCGGCAGAGCCATACATTCTGTCCTCCTGAGGGCTTCCGGACCACAAGGTGACATCCTTGGGGCCGCCCAGCAGCTTGGCGGTTGTGCGGACCAGGGCTTCGCAGCCGTGGTTGCCGCTGCCATTATGCATAAATAAAACTTTTTTCATGTCGCAACCTCACAGACCAACTTTTAACAGATTCCGCAAGCGGCAGGTCAGACCCAAGCTCAGGCGCGCCAGTGCGCACCATAGCCTGTGGGTGAAGGGTAGTGCCGCTTTATCCTCTCTGCACAGGGGATTGCTTTGAATAACCCCTTTCAGCCGGATCGTTGCCTGCTTTTTTTCTTCGCCCATTAGAGAGCTTTGTACCTTCTGCCCGTGGTACAGGCAGGTGAATACCAAATTTCTGCGCCCCAGAGAGGCTAGATTTGGAAAGTGCCTTTCCAGATAAATTTGCCGCTGCTCCTTGGCTTCTATGGCATCCAGCCGCCGCAGGGTATATTTGGAGCCCATGATGCTTTCGCCCCGCTGCAGATAGTAATATCCGGGGGCATCTGTAATGGCAATCCGGCGGGCATTTCCGATAATCTGATAAGACCAGAACTCATCTTCGTGGAGCTTACCTTTGGCAAAGAGGATGTCCGCAATGACCTCTCTTTTGTATAGTTTATTCCAAACTACCTGCCGCAGCTTGTCTTCAATCAGGCGGCTAAGGGCTTCTTCTGCTTGGATGCATTCAATCTCTCCCGGGCAATGACGGGGATCAACATGTTCACCCTCATAGACGGGAATAATTAAGCAGGTTGAAATATCACTGCCGGTCTGCTCTATGGCATTCCAAAGATTCTCAATAAAACCCCACGAAACCCAGTCATCGCTGTCTACAAAGGAGACATATTCTCCGTTTGCCACGGCCAGGCCGGCATTTCGGGCATCGGAAAGACCGCCGTTTTCCTTGTGAATCACCCGGATTCGGCTGTCTTTTGCAGCCCAAGCATCGCACATAGCACCGCAGGAATCGGGACTTCCGTCATCCACCAAAATGATCTCCAAATTTTGATAGGTCTGGTTTACAATGGAGGATACGCATTTGTCCAGATATTTTTCCACCTTGTATACGGGGACGATAATGCTGATTAAAGGTTGTCTGTCCATAGATGCCCCCTCTATTCATAAACATTTTTCTGCAAAAACTTACAATAGAACCAATAAACCGGTCTATAAACCCCCGGTAATACCAGGATCATTTTCCCCATGATTGCCCGCTTTTTTCCCAACAGGGCAAAGGCTTCCTTTTCTGCCCGCAGCAGGGAGCGCACTTTTTCCCGGTCTTTTCGGTATTCCTTCCCTGTTTCCAACAGGCCGTTGTAGGTATTGATACAGGTATCCAGATAAGCTCTTTGGGCATCCTCCTGCAGTTCCGGGGGTGCGGCGCTGCGAATGATGTCCTTGACCCGAATGGGGTCATATATCTTATACTTGTTCATTTTTGCCCGGGAAGCAGAGGTGCTTCGGACGATGTAGTGATAGGGACACCAATCCTCAAAGACGGCGGACTTTGCCTCTGAGAACAGGTGAAAATTCATCAAAAGGTCTTCGTTGATCCGGATATCGGCAGGCATGGCTTCCTGCAATCCGGGGAATAAGGAGGAACGAAACAGCTTGTTCCACAATCCCGGCTCTACCAGTGTCCCTTCCAGCAAGCCCCGAACGGCTGTTTGCCGATCCTGGATGCGCACCTGTCCGGTATTGTGGAAATAATTGACTCTGCCGTCTGCAAAGACCATGCGGTAGCCGCAGTGGGAAATATCTGCCTGATACTCCAATGCCCGACCTAAAAGCCGCTGGTACATATCCGGCTCAATATAATCATCGCCGTCTACAAAGCCGATCCACTGACCCTTAGCCTCCGCAACACCCCGCAACCGGGCAGAGGTGACGCCGCCGTTTTCTTTATGAATGACCACCAGATTCTTATGTACCTTGGCATATTCGTCCAGGATGGTGCCGGAGCCGTCCGGGGAGCCGTCATCTACAGCAATGACTTCTATGTGGGGATAGGTCTGCGCCAGAATACTGTCCAGACAGCGGGGTAAATCTTTCTCCACCTTATAAACCGGCACAATGACGCTTACAAGCTCAGCCAAAACAGCACCCCCAAATTCCTATAGTTATACAGATACATTATAGTATATTTTTTACTGAATGTAAACAGGATTTCCCTCCCTTTTTTCTGAAAATACCGGGACTTTTCCGCTTCCCGGAAATTGCCGTTCAACATTCTTATGTGACCCCGGAGAGAGGAGAAGCGTATGGGCTGTGGGCATATTTATGTTCTGTGGAGCATAGTCTGTTTTGAAAAAATACGGGAACATGACATGAGAAAATGTAAGGAGGCAGCCTATGACACAGCGACCTGAGATTCCCATCCCCAGTCACCGGATGGTTTTGGAACAGAGAAAAAGCCTGTCAGTTACCGGGGTGACAGAAGTGATCAGCTTTGACGAAAATTTGGTACATTTGAAAACCCAACAGGGGGCACTTTTGATCCACGGGGAAGGACTGAGTCTGAAAAATCTAACGCAACAAGGGGGACAGGTTGCAGTAGAGGGCTTGGTCAAGGCTATGCAATATGAGGAAACCAGAGCCGCGGCGGGAGGATTCCTGCGCCGCCTCTTTGGCTGATGGCCCCCACAGTAGCCGCTCAGGGGCAGTGGTTCTTTGCCTCGGTGCTTCTGGGCGGGCTTTTGGCACTGGTCTATCACTTTCTCCGCACCTTCCGTCGGCGGTTTCCCAAGGGCACTTTTTTGGCAGATCTGCTGTTTTTGTGTTTCTTTGCCTGGACACTGGCCTATTTGGCTCTGGCGGTCTGCGGTGGGGTCTTCCAGCTTCCTCAGGTTGCGGGGCTTTTGATAGGAGCGTGGGCATATAAGCTTACGGGCTTTCCTCTCCTGCAGCGGCTTTTTGCCGGATTTTGGGGGCTAATTGGGAAAATTTGGAAGGCCGTGGGAAGACTTTGTAAAAAAATATGGAAAAAACTTAAAAAAATCGCAAAATTTCTCTTTTCAACTTGGAAAAAATGGGTTACAATAAACGGAAAGGGAAAAACTCATCTAGGAGGAAAGAAAGCAATTTATGGATCTGACAGTAGGAGCAATCATTGACGGTAAAGTAAAAAGCATTACCAACTTCGGCGCCTTTGTGGCATTGCCGGAGAACCGCACAGGCATGGTACATATCTCTGAGGTGGCCAATGCCTATGTAAACGACATTCGCCAGCACCTCACCGAAGGCCAGGAGGTCAAGGTGGTAATCATCGGCATTGACCCCAACGGAAAGATCAACCTTTCCATGAAGCGGCTGGAGCCCAAGGCCGCTCCCGCTCCCCGTGCCCGTGGAGGTGAACGGCCCAAGAGTCCCACCCCTGGTGGCGACCGCCCCCGGCAGCCCAGAGCGGCTGCTGCCCCTGTTCCCCCTCCCGCCCCCAAAACAGCGGATCAGCTTTTTGAGGAGCGGTTAAAGCAGTTTATGTCGGAGTCCGACAGCAAGATTTCCTCCATTCGCCAGTACTCCGATCACCGCACCAAGAGCCGCCGCCGCTGATATGGCTCACGTACTCATTACAGGAGGCTCCCGGGGAATCGGTGCGGAGGCTGTCCGGGCCTTTGTCCGCAGAGGTCATCAAGTCACTTTCCTCTACGAAAAAAGCCATGAGGAAGCCACCCGCATCTCTGAGGAAACCGGGGCAAAAGCCATTTGCTGCGATGTTTCCAACCCGGAGCAGGTAAAAGCCGCCTTTGGAGAATTGCAGGAATTGGATATTCTGATTAACAACGCCGGCATCTGCTGCACCGGCCTTATGACCCAGACCTCTTTGGAGGATTGGGATCGGCTCTTTGCGGTCAATGTCCGGGGGGTCTATCTGTGCTGCAACGCCGCAACGGAGCTGTTTCTCAAGAAGCATCAGGGCTGCATCATCAACATTTCCTCTATGTGGGGACAGGTGGGCGCATCCTGCGAGGTGGCCTACTCTGCTACCAAGGGGGCAGTTTTGGCTCTGACCAAGGCACTGGCGCAGGAGCTGGGGCCATCGGGCATCAGGGTCAACGCCATTGCGCCCGGCGTGATTCTCACAGATATGGTGAAAACTGTTGCGCCGGAGATCCTGGAAGAGCTGCGGCTGCAAACCCCCATTGAAAGGTGGGGCACTCCTGAGGATGTTGCTCAGGCTATGGTATATCTGGCAGAAGCCCCCTTTGTTACAGGGCAAGTGCTTCCGGTCAACGGAGGCTTTGTGATTACCTAAATACACGAAAGGAACTCATATTATGAAGATCTCTATTGCTTGCGATCATGGCGGTCTGGGCTTAAAAGAAGCAGTCAAGGCCCATCTGGAAGCCCAGGGGCATCAGGTTTTGGACTTTGGCACCGGCTCTTTGGATAGCTGCGACTATGTAGACTTTGCAGCTCCTGCTGCAAGAGCTGTTGGGGAGGGACTTTGCCCCAGAGGCATCGTCATTTGCACCACCGGCATCGGCGTTTCCATTACCGCCAACAAGATCAAGGGCGTTCGCTGCGCACTGCTTACGGACACTATGTGCGCCCGTCTGACCCGGCAGCATAACGACACCAACATGATGGCCATGGGTGCCGGTGTGGTGGGAGAAAAGCTGGCTCTGGAAATCGTGGATACCTGGCTCACCACGGAGTTCGAAGGCGGCAGACACGCCCGTAGAGTGGAAAAGCTCATGGCTTTGGAGCAGGAATAACATAAATCAAAAAGATAGCCCGGAGGCGACCGATTGGACGCTTCCGGGCTATTGTTTTAGCATCTTTCATGCACCCGCAGGGTGCAATTCATGCGGTCACGCAATTCATGCCACAGGCATATATCATTCATCATGCGCCGAAGGCGTATATCATTGAGCCGTCAGGCTCAACGCTACACCCATAGGCACTATTTCAGATCTTCCTTCTCCGCAGTCCCTTGGGGTAATGGTTCTTGAGCTGCCCTCCTGAGCCTTTCGCCCAGCCTATGGACAGCCCACCTACAGTAACCAGTGTCCAGCCGGTCTCATTTCCTGCCAAAGTTTCACCTGCCAAGAACGCCACCGCCTCCGGGCTGTCTTCCGGGAAATCGTGGACATTTTTAGCGGTTTTCAGCCACAGGGCCAGGGCATGGGCGGGGGTGAAACGCCCCTTTTCCTCTGTGCCAAGCTCCAGGCCGGGGCGCAGTACCTTTAGCCCCTTTAGCTCCGGCAGCTCAGAAGGAGCCCAGAACCAGGTGCTTCCGAAAGAAACGGCCTTGCCTTCCGGCAGGATGATCCCCAAATTCCTGGCAAAGCTATCCCATACCGTGGGAAGGGGCTTCCCTTTCTCCAAATTGGGACAATTCTCCTCGCCACCGGTCTTTTCCAGCACTGCCACATAATGCCCCTCGCCCTTTAGCTTATGAGGCCAAAGACGGAAGCCGAGGGTTGTCTTTACAAAATAAGGGGCATCCACAGCGGCTTCCCGGAACTCCGGGTGGCGGGCAAGGAAGGCAGAAACGGCTTCCTCGTTCTCCTGAGGGGCGAAGGTGCAGGTGGAGTAGACCAGCCGCCCACCGGGGCGCAGCATTTTTGCCGCATTATCCAGAATTTCGGTCTGCCGCCGGGCGCACAGGTCGATGTTTTCCTGACTCCAGTCTTCCAAAGCGGCCTGCTCCTTGCGGAACATTCCCTCTCCGGAGCAGGGAGCATCCACCATGATCCGGTGGAACCAGCCGGGAAACCGTTTGGCTAAGCTGTCCGTGGTTTCATTGAGAACCAAGGCATTGGAGATCCCCATGCGCTCAATATTCTGGGAGAGGATCTTTGCCCGTTTGGGGCTGTACTCATTGCAGACCAGAAGTCCTTGACCCTGCATTTTTCCTGCCAGTTGGGTAGACTTTCCGCCGGGGGCGGCGCACAGATCCAGCACCCGCTCGCCGGGCTGGGGGTCTAAAAGCTCTGCCGGAGCCATGGCGCTGGGCTCTTGCAAATAGTAAAGCCCGGCTTCATGCCAGGGGTGCAGACCGGGTCTGGCATCGGGGTCATAAAAATAGCCTGTGGAGGCCCAGGGAACAGGGGTTAGACCAAAGGGCAGCGGAGGAAGCTGGGGCAATTTTAAGGGGTTCAGCCGCAGACCTACTGCCCGGGGACGGTCGTAGCTGGAAAGAAAAGCGGGAAATTCATCCCCCAACTGATCCTGCATACGGAGCAAAAACTCCTGAGGAAGCATATCTATCCCTCCTGAAGTGACTGAGAAGAAGCCCCGCCCCTTCCGGAAAACCGGGAAAGGCGGGGCGCACATTTAAGATTTGTGGGTAATTATGCGGGGAGTTGGATTACAGCCGCATACCGCCATTGACGGACAGTACATGACCGGTCACATAGGAAGCATCGTCGCTGGCCAGGAACAGGGCGGCCTTGGCGATCTCCTCGGGCTGACCCAGACGGCCCAGCATGGTGAGACCTGCGAACTTCTTAAGCAGTTCCTCGGGAACAGTCTTCATCATGTCGGTCATCACATAGCCGGGAGCGATGGCGTTGACACGGACGGGAACACCCTTCCGGGCGAATTCCTTGGCCCAGGTCTTGGTCATGCCGATAACGCCGGCCTTGGAGGCGGCATAGTTGATCTGACCGATGTTGCCGTATTCACCCACAACAGAGGAAATGCTGATGATGCTGCCGCCGCCGGTGGTCTCCATCATAGGGCCAACATAGCGGGTGAGATTGAAAACGCCTTTGAGGTTGATGTCGATAACCAGATCCCATTGCTCGTCGGTCATTTTCCGGGTCATAGCGTCACGGGTGATGCCGGCATTGTTCACCAGAATGTCGATCTTGCCATACTTCTCCATGGCATAGTCGGTCAGAGCCTTACAGGCAGCACCGTCGGTCACATTGAGCTGGTAGAACTCAACATTCTCGCACTCGTAGGTCAGGGGAGCCATATCGGCAGCAATGACCTTTGCGCCTTCCTTGGCGAACAGCTTTGCCATCTCGCCGCCGATACCCTTGGCAGCGCCTGTGATAATGGCGACTTTGTTTTCAAGTCTCATAAAGACAACTCCTTACTTGATGTTGCGCAGAATGACTGCGGTGCCCATGCCGCCGCCGATGCACAGAGAAGCAAGACCATACTCCTTGCCGCTGTGCTTCAGCTCGTGAGCCAGAGTGACGATGATGCGGTTGCCGCTGGCGCCAACAGGATGGCCCAGAGCGATAGCGCCGCCGTTGACATTGCAGCGAGCCTTGATCTCATCTTCGGTCAGGTCGTGCTGCTCGGCCAGCAGATGCACAACGCCCAAGGACTGGGCTGCGAAAGCCTCGTTCAGCTCCAGAACTTCCATCTGGCTCAGCTTCATGCCGGCATCCTTCAGAGCATTGCCTACAGCGGGAACGGGGCCCAGACCCATGACATCGGGTTCTACGCCGCCCTGGCCCCAACCGACCAGCTCAGCCATAACGGTGAGGTTGTGCTCGGCAACGGCCTTCTCACTGGCCAGAAGTACGAAGCTGGCACCGTCGTTGATACCCGAAGCGTTGCCGGCGGTAACAGTGCCGTCCTTCTTGAAGGCAGGGCGCAGAGTGCCAAGCTTCTCCAGAGTGGTGGTGCGGTTGATGTATTCGTCAGCTGCGAAAACAACTTCTTTTCTGCCGACCTTTACGGTGACGGGAACGATCTCGTCTACGAACTTGCCTGCATCCTGAGCGGCAGCGGCCTTCTGCTGGGAAGCAATGGCAAACTCGTCCTGCATCTCACGGGTCAGGTTGTAGCGGGCGGCTACATTCTCAGCGGTGATGCCCATGTGCATATCGCCGAAAGAGTCGGTGAGGGAGTCGATCAGCATATGGTCGACCAGGGTCATAGCACCCATCTTGTTGCCGGAGCGAACCTTGCCGGGAACCAGATAGGGAGCACCGCTCATGATCTCGGTGCCGCCGGCGGCAATGAGATCGGCCTTGCCTGCGGCAATGGCGGTAGCTGCGTTCATAACGGCCTTCATACCGCTGCCGCAGACCATGTTCAGAGAATAGGCAGGAACTTCAACGGGAACGCCTGCGCCAATGGCGACCTGACGGGCGGGGCCCTGCTTCAGACCGGCGGGCAGAACATTGCCTACCACCACTTCGTCCAGCCATGCGGGATCGATCTTGGAATCCTCGATCACAGCCTTCAGAACCTGTGCGCCCAGCCAAGTGGCGGTAACATCCTTCAGTGTGCCCAGCATGCTGCCAATGGCACTGCGCTTTGCGCTGACCAGATATACTTTACCCATAATTTGTATTCCTCCTAGTTAATGATTATTCTTTATCCAGCAGCTTATTCATTTCCTTCATAACGGCCCCTGCGTCTGCAACGATGCCCAGATTGGCAACCTTGAAAATGGGGGCAGCTTTGTCGGTATTGACAGCTACGATAAATTCGGATTCTTCCATACCGGCAAGGTGCTGAATGGCACCGCTGATACCGAAGGCCAGGTAAGCTTCGGGACGGACGGTCTTACCGGTCTGGCCTACCTGACGGGCGTGCTCCATAATGCCTGCGTCCACCAGGGCGCGGGAGGAGGACACAGTACCCTTCAGGTTCTTTGCCAGCTCATAGGCGGGTTCGGTGTTCTTCACACCACGACCGCAGGAAACCAGAATCTTGGCATCTTCGATCTTGTCGATGCTCTGGGTTTCCTTGACTTCCTCAATGACCCGAACAGCAAATCTGCTCTTGTTCCAGTTGATGGAAACAGGGATGACCTCGCCCTCCCGGGTGTAGTCCGGCTCAGCCTTCTGCATAACGCCGGGGCGAACCGTGGACATCTGGGGTCTGCTGTTGGGGCAGATAATGGTGGCAAACAGGTTGCCGCCGAAGGCGGGGCGTGTCATAAAGAGGCTGCCTTCCTCGTCGATCTCCAGCTTGGTGCAGTCGGCGGTAAGACCGGTGTGCAGCCGGGCGGACAGGCGGGGAGCCAGGTCGCGGCCAATGGAGGTTGCACCGAAAAGCAGGGTGGCAGGCTCATATTCCGTGGTCATCTGGTAGACTGCCTGAGCATAGGCCTCGGTGGTGTACTGTGCCAGGGCTTCGTCGTCAACCACATAAACCTGGTCTGCGCCGTAAGCGATCAGTTCCTTGATCTGGGACTGGACATTGTGACCCAGAAGCAGTGCGCCGACCTTGACATCGATCTTTCTTGCCAATTCCCCGGCAATGCCCAGCAGCTCCAGAGCTACGCTTTGAAGCTGACCGTCACGCTGCTCGCAAAATACCCAAATATTCTTGCTCATATCCGCACCTCCTTAAATCAGGTGTCGCTGGGACAGAGCGGCAAGAATGGTCTTTGCAGCCGTTTCTGCATCCAGTTCCAGG
>JAZQXK010000080.1:0-9893 GCA_045632785.1 Faecousia sp. | reverse complement strand
GCGGCGCTAAGAAGATCGCCGAAGAGCTGGCCGGCTTCATCAAGGGTTATGATAAGCTGGATGCAGAAAAGTTCCTGGCATACGCTGAGTAATTAGAAATATAAAAATAACCACATCCCAACGGATGTGGTTATTTTTTTGTGCAATCACTCAGTCAGCTTCGCTGACAGCTCCCTGGAGGTGAATTGACCAAAGGTCAAGAGAAGCCGGCCTGGGCCGTTACACAAGGGAGCCTTTGGTGCGATGCAAACCATTAAACTCACAGATAAATGGAACCTGCTGCTTTAATCCCATAACTCAAAAATATCAACCAAGAAAGGACAATACTTTTATGAAAAACCTGAAAAAACTCTTAGCCCTCTGTCTGGCTCTGATTCTGGTGCTGACCTGTGTTCCTGCCGCCTTTGCCGCAGATGCAAGTGACTGTACCATCGACGAAAACGCCACCGCATCCCTGACCATCCGGAAGTATGACTGGACCAATGCCTGCAAAGATGGTGTCTGGAATGAGGAATCCTTCATTTCTACCGGCTGGGGCGAAAGCTATGTGGAAGAAATCCTGGGAGGCACTGTCCGGGAGGGCGATACCAACGGTGAGATCGACAATCCTTTGGGTAACGGTGAAAGCTCCAACGGCTATGCGCTGAAGGGCGTGGAATTTACCATCCTGCGTGTTTCCGACATTGTGACCTTTTCCCAGTCTGCCAACGATCAGCACCCCGACTACAACCTGACTCAGGTTCTCTATGCCTTTGACAAGGAAAAGACTGCCGCTCTGCTGACCGCCATTGGTCTTCCCGATGGTTCCGGCCGCTACGAAAACGCCGATGTGCTCAACTTTGAAATCTCCGATCCCCTGCCCCCTGTGGATGACGAAGCTCCTGTATCTGCGCAGGCTGTTATCCAGGTCAGAAACTGCTGGTATTATCAGTCCGATGTGCTGAACAAGGCTCTGGCAGATGCTCTGGAAGAAAATGCCACTGCCCTGAAAGACGCTCTGGAAGATTATGTTGCCGCCCACAATGAGGCCCTGGTCATGGATTTAACCGACGAGAACGGCAAGACCATGAAGGAAAATCTGGAACTGGGGCTGTGGCTGTGCGTGGAAACCAAGGTTCCTGAAATGGTCACTTCCACCACCAACCCCTTCTTTGTCTCTCTGCCCATGACCACCGTTTCCGGCGATGCCAATTCTGCTTCCCCCGAAGGCGGTCACTTCTGGAACTACAATGTGGTTGTCTATCCCAAGAACAATACCGGTATTCCCAGCTTGGAAAAGACTGTCCGGGAATCCGCGGAAGACACCGGCACCAACAGTGGCAGTGACGATATTAAGGACGGTTTTGCTCATAGTGCCACCGGTTCTGCCGGAGATGTGATGGAATACCAGATCGTCAGCACCATTCCCACCATTACCTCCAAGGCTACGGCCCTGCAGGTCTGGAACTTCTATGACACCATTAGCGAAGGCTTGATCTACAACAAGGATGTAAAAATCGAAATCTTCTCCAACAAGGATTGCACCGACAAGGTTGCCACCTGGGTACAGGATGACGGCAAGTTCACCATCACCTACTCCGACGATAACCGCCACATGGCCATTGACATGACTGAAACCGGTCTTGCTGAGATCAACGGTCATGGGGAGAATGTGAACGGCAAGCTGTTTGCCGGTTACTCCAACTACACCATGCGCATCACATACACCGCAACCATTGGCACGGATTCCGGCTTTATCTGCGGCGAGGAAGGCAACTGCAACGAGGTTGTTCTTACCTGGAAGCGCACCAGCACGGAGTATTACGATACCCTCATCGACGATTGCCATGTTTACAGCTTCGGTTTGGATCTGACCAAGCTGTTCAGTGATCTGGACTCCCAGTCTGCTACCGAGATGGATATGTTTAAGCATGTGAAGTTCCGTATCCGCAACACCACTGACGGCTACTGGCTCACTGCCACCCATGATGAGACTACAGGCATTTACCATGTGGCCGGGCATGTAACCGAAGAAGACGAAGCAAGTGTTTTCTGCCCTGTAACCGTGGATGGACAGTTTGGCAAGGTGGTCATTAAGGGCATGGAAGATGATGCCTACAAGATTTTTGAAGTAGAAACCGCCAATGGCTACACCCTGCTGAAAGATGAGATTGTGGTGGAGATCTTTGCGGAGGAAGACCACGACCGCCTCTGCGACATCTACACCAAGGATATGCTGGGCGTTTTGCAGAACGATCCCCACTACAGCTTCGGAGATACCCAGTCTGTAGATCTGCATCTGACCGGCATCCCTCAGGCTCATATGGAGCATTATTTCCTCACCGCCTATGCCCAGGTGGACGGCAACGATGTAAACATGCTGTCTGACGGCGAATCCGAAAATGCTCTGGCACCTCTCACCATTGTGAATACCAAGGGCTTCGACCTGTCTCAGACCGGTGATAACGGCACTTGGATGTACGGTGTTGTGGGCATCACGCTCATGGCTGGGGCACTGGTGGTGTTGATTATTGCCTTCAAGAAGAAGGGAAATCAGACTGTTCGGCAGTAACAAAAATGCCACCCGGAAACGGGTGGCACAAAAACTAATTCTGTTGTGTTAGGGTTCTTTCAAAAAGACTCCGCAGATAGTCAGGACCCTCTTTCCAAACTTCAGTATCAAAGTCAAAGAGAACTTGATATGTAGTGGACATGGAGAACTTAAGAAGGGCATCTTCAAATGAGAGGTTTGTATCTTGTGCGTATTTTTCAAGCATATACCGCATGATTTCTATGGCACAAGCCTCTTTGGTTTCATATGGAATTGAGCAGGTGTTTGATGTCTCCAAAGCGATCACTCCTTATGAACTCAAGAGATCTGATAGCAGAAACAGTACGGAAACAAAACTGATCTTCCAGCTTGTTAGGCAAAAGAGAAAGAATAGCGAAATCATCAGCTATTTTTGTTCCTGGCGTGCCATAAAGACCGGTGACATAGGCGTTCAAAGTACGCGCGGTATTGTCATTTGCGATTTTGCCTCCAACAATATCCACATTTTCAAATCTTTTGTAGAGATTCTGAAACAGGCTTCTGTTTCGGTTTGCCGCCACAAAGTGCAGCCAATCCAGATTCGCATCGGGAAAGACTTCGATATGCAGATCGGTTCCAAGGTGAACTTTGTATACAGATACTTGTCCATCGTCAATGCGAAAGCCTTCGGGGATGATTCCTGCGCGGATATTCTTTTTGACAGAATTAGGGACAAAAGAAATCGCCTGTCCATAGGAAGATGTCACATAGAAGCCTTTGCCGAAATCCAATCCGGCGTTGCATTTTCCCAAATCTATTTCGGGTACGGCGGTATAGCTGCCGTGATATAGAAGCATTCCATCTGTTAGTTTCACGACAAAATAACCCCTTTCTGCCGGAGCATTGCTTCAATATCGCCGAGGGCATGACCATAGCTGCTCAGATGCAGGGTATCGTAAAACTCCTCTATGAAGGAAAAGACATCGTACTGCTTGAACAACAAAGCAGTTTCTTCCGGTGTCTTATTCCAACGGGACTGGGCTAGACGAAACATCCAACATTGCATGTGGGAAATATTGATTTGTTCCTGGCTCATAGATGTCTCTCCTTTCATTTGGAATCAATACAAGTATAGCCTAAAACTGCGGAATATTCAACAGAATTTTATGAACAAGCAATATTTAGCTGGAAAATATGCGAGGTAAACGCATGAAAAGAAAAATTTTGACCATTGCAGTTGCCATTATCGCCTTCCTGCTGGCTCTTGGCATCACCCTCTACCCCATCATCAGCTCCCGCTACAACGAGCAGCACCAGTCCCAGATCCATGTATCCTATCAGGAGCAGATAGCACAAGTGGACACCTCTGCCATAGATGAAGCGAGAGAACTGGCAAAGCAATACAACCAAGCCATTCTGGAAGGTGTCAAAGAGAATGCCTTTGACCACGACACCCTCCTTTGGGCATCCGAAAACTACGAAAATCAGCTGAACGTTGCAGGAAACGGCATCATGGGCTATGTGGAAATCCCCGCCATCGGGGTGACTCTCCCCATCTACCACGGCACAGATGATGCCACTTTGGAAAAGGGTGTGGGGCATCTGCTGGGCAGTTCCTTGCCTGTGGGTGGTGAAAGTACCCATACGGTGCTGTCTGCTCATTCCGGCATGGCCAGGCAAAAGATGTTCTCAGACCTGCCACAGCTGAAGCCGGGAGATGTTTTTTATCTGGAAGTATTGGGTGAAACCCTGGCCTATGAGGTAGACCAAATTAACACCGTGCTACCCCATGACACCACCTATCTGGGCATAGAGGAAAGCCGGGATCTTTGCACACTGGTTACTTGCACCCCCTTTGGTGTGAACACACACCGTCTCCTTGTCCGAGGAAGCCGTATTCCCTATGAAGAAGCCGAGGAAATTGTAGAAGAAACCCGCCCGGAGGAAAGGCCCGAATCCACCTGGGAGCAGGAGTATGTGAAAGGCATCTATATTGCCCTTGGCATCGTTGCCCTCATTGGGATAATCGCCCTTGCCGTGTGGCTGTGTCAGAGGTATCACAATGAAGGTATGGCGTAAGGTGTTGATTCTGCTGATGCTCATAGTGTTCATAGCAGGACTGGGGTTAATACTCTATCCCCACTTGCAAGGAGCAGCTGCCGACCACCAGATCACACAAGAAGCCCATGAATTTCTGGAAATGGTGGGAACAATACCTACTCACAGGAAAGAAAACATCCCGGCAATCACGGAGCCTGTTCCTACAGAGCCGGAAGAAACGGAACCTGTGCTGTACCCGGAACTGCTGGCAGCTATGGAAAGCTACAATAAGCTGATCTGGGAAGAAAAACAGTCAGGACTCTGCGACCCTTGGGCATATGAACAGCCTAGCTTCAAGCTATGCGACTATGGCTTGGAGAATGAAGTCTTCGGTGTGATCTCCATTCCTCGATTGGGATTGGAATTGCCTTTGTATCTGGGAGCAACCAATGCACACATGGCAGATGGTGCCGCCCATCTATCCCAAACCAGCCTGCCCATTGGAGGCATAAACACCAACTGCGTCATTGCAGGTCACCGGGGATGGGGCGGTGCCTCCTACTTCCGCTATATCACGGAACTGGAAGTCGGGGATGAAGTCATTATCACAAATTTGTGGGAAACCATGACCTACACCGTAACCGAAACACAAATCATTCGCCCCAATGATGTGGACAAAATCCTGATTTGGGAAGGCCGGGATATGCTTACTCTGCTGACCTGCCACCCCTACGCTTCCGGAGGAAAACAGCGATTTCTGGTTTTTTGCGACCGAGTAACGGATGATAAGCAATAAAAGGAAAAGGATGTGTGAAATGCCCAGCAAATTGCAAATTATGAAACAACTGGCGGCGCAGGAAGCTCTGAGCATAACCTCCAACACCGAGAGGTTTATGGCTTTCCTGCATACCGCCGCAAGCAACTATAAGTATAACTTCCGGGAACAGCTGCTTATCCATGCACAGAAGCCGGATGCCACAGCCTGTGCAGAGATCGACACTTGGAACAAGCTCGGCAGATGGGTAAACAAAGGCACCAAGGGCATTGCCCTTTTGGTAGATCGGGATGTTCCCTACAAGCTGCGCTATGTGTTTGACCTGTCTGACACCAACAGCAGAGCCGGGCGGGAGGTCAATCTTTGGAAATTGCAGGATCGTTATCTGGAGGATGTGAGAGAAGCTCTTTCAAACAGCTTTGGAGAGGCGACCGAATCGACGGACTTCCAAGTCTTCCTCACCCAGATTGCGGAATTTGCAGTGGATGACAATCTGGATGACTATGTTACAGAGCTTTTCCGTGTTCGGGGCAACAGCCTTTTGGAAGAACTGGACGATCTGAACATAAAGCAATGGCTCCGTCAAGCCCTTGTAAGCAGTGTTGGATTCATGCTGATGACCCGATGCGGGTTCAATGCCACGGAGCAGTATGCTTTCGAGGACTTTTCCCCTGTGCTGGACTTTAACACCCAGGAAACGGTAAGCGTTCTGGGTGTTGCCACCAGTGATATTGCAGAAATGGTGCTGCGTGAAATTGAAGCTACCGTTCGTGCTTTGCAACGGGAAGAGAAATCCAGAATTCGCACATTTGCAGATCGGGAAGAAAGCCGCTATGATGAGAGCAGAAAAACCAAAACCGAAAGGAGTAATGACCATGAATCTGACTTATACAATGCAGGGCGACTATCTGCTCCCGAATCTGGAAGTGCCGGAAGCCCCCAAGCTGGGCAAGTTTGGAATGCTGCGGCGCAGCTTCTTGCGCAGTCACAAGCAGGCTCTGTACACCGGGATGATGCTGGTGGACAAGCTGAACGCACATCTGGAGGAAGTGGATCAGCAGGCGAACACCATGCTGGAGAGCCTGATGCAGAAGATGGCACAGGAGCAGGGCGTAACGGAGGAGCTGAAAGCCAAGGATCAGATGTTGTGGGTGCAGATGATGAACAACCTGCGGCAGGCGGCCGAGGAGAGAGTTCTGGCGGAAGTGGTTTACAGTTAAGCGGCCGGAACGGAAACTTCACATGGGATGTGGAGTTTTATTATCAGGACGACGAAAAAAATGAACTGCTTCGCACCTGTGAAAAGTTAAAAGACCACCGCGTAGAGATTGCCGCGTTCTTTGAATCCAATCCGGATGAGCAGGAGCGCGGCAATTTTATTAAGGGATTCTTTGATAACGCCTTTACGGAACAAATCCTCAGTAACGGACAAAGAGCTGGTTATCGAGCCTATGAGGATATGCTCCATGTTTGGCGTGGTTCCTATCACAGCCGTGAGCGAGAGGTGTATTACCGTTGGAGCGTTGTTGCTCGGAATATTGAAGGCATGATCTTGCTGAATCGGTGGCTTGGACCGGATGAGGTGTTCTTGCCCACCGAGGAAATGCAAAAAGCCAAGATTCTCCGGGCACAGGCTAAGGACGGAACAGGCTTTGACTTTCCGCAGGCCGCTGTGGATTATGTCATTATCCGAGGTAACAGCTATCAGAATGGGAAGCTTGCCATCTATGAGCAGTTTGCGCAGAACAAATCTGCCCCAGAGAACATTGCGTTTCTAAAGGACAGTTACGGTGTTGGCGGTCGCTCAGATGCTATCCCCGGAAGCGGACTCTGGGAAGACCATGATGCAAAGGGTATCAGAATCTCACGGTATACTTCTGAAACCAAGGAAAAAGCAGAAGTTCTGCTGACTTGGCCCATGGTGGAAAAGCGCATCCGGGAGCTGATTGCCGCAGATCGGTATTTAACACCGAAGGAAAGACAGGCTTACCCCCAGTATTTGCGGGACAAGGCGAGCCGGGCTGAACGGCATAAGCTGGTCGAAGAGTTCCGGTCTATCATCTATGACCATAACGATTTCTGGGAGCAGATGGGTGATAAGGAGCGATGCTTTGACCTGTACCCCATCAGTCAGTGCTGGTCTGCCTTTGGACAGGGCGAGAAAACAGTCCGGCTGTCCCAGGGGGATGTGTTTATCTTACCCGTCATGCGGGAAGCTATGGAAACTGTCATAGCCGCCAATGCCCATCATGGGGATCGGGCGAGAACAATGTTGGAACAACTGAACGGCGAAATCGCCCGGCCCATGGAGCCAACCTATGACGAGCTGAACCCTCCCCCTCCTGTGCCCAAGGAATATAAGCTGTCTCTGGGTGACACCGTGTATATCGGCATCCAGGAGTATGAACTGCTTTCCCTGGGTGACGAGGAAGTAACCCTGTATGACCCCACCTTCCCCCTGTTTAACAAGGTCTATCCCCGGCAGGAGTTCTTTGCCCTGCTGAAAGAAAACCCCTTGAATGACAAGTACCTCCGGGAAGTGGAGATTGTACCGGAAGGAGAAAAAACCGCAGGAGATGTTCCTGTTGATTTGGTTGCAGAACACAGACCGGAGGAAGAAACTTTTGCCAGCGAACCGATTGCCGAACCTACAGAATCCGGCGATTCTGATCCTGCACCTGTTGAACCGGGTGCGATGGCACCTCCCCATATGGAAGTTCCTGTTCCCAAGAAGAATCGAACAGTAACATCTGTATTGCTACCGGAAATCCCTATGAGTCAGCGAAACAATTTCCGTATTACCAACGATGATCTGGGCGTAGGCACACCCAGTCAGCGGTATGCCAGCAATGTGGCGGCTATCCGACTGCTGAAGCGGTTGGAAGCAGAGAATCGGCTGGCAACACCGGAAGAACAGGAAGTGCTGTCCAGGTATGTGGGCTGGGGCGGTCTGTCTGCCTGCTTTGACGAAAAGCACAGCAGATACCAGGAACTGAAATCCCTACTGACGGAAGAAGAATATGCCGCCGCCAGGGAATCCTCCTTGACGGCTTTTTACACCCCTCCCGTGGTCATTCGTGCCATGTACAAAGCCTTAGAGAACATGAACTTCAGGCAGGGCAACATCCTGGAACCCTCCTGCGGTGTGGGTAATTTCTTTGGTATGCTCCCTGACAGTATGCGTGAGTCCCAACTGTACGGTGTGGAACTGGACAGCATCTCCGGACGAATCGCTCAACAGCTGTATCAGAAGACCTCTATTGCGGTGCAGGGATTTGAGAAGACGGAGCTTCCCGACAGCTTCTTTGACGCGGCAATCGGTAATGTTCCT
Organism: Faecousia sp.; assembly: GCA_045632785.1. Taxonomy (GTDB): domain Bacteria; phylum Bacillota; class Clostridia; order Oscillospirales; family Oscillospiraceae; genus Faecousia. Next base: position 1,238 of record JAZQXK010000080.1, on the reverse strand, counting down.
TTCGGGCCGTTCAAAGTCCCGGATAAGCAGTACGATAAGCACAACTTCCTGATCCACGATTACTTCTTTGCCCGAACCTTGGATAAGGTTCGTCCCGGAGGTATCGTGGCTTTTATTACTTCTAAGGGAACCATGGACAAGGAGAATCCCGCAGTGCGAAAGTATATCGCACAACGGGCAGACCTGCTGGGTGCCATCCGTTTGCCCAACGATACCTTTAAGAGTGCTGCCGGCACGGAAGTGACCTCCGACATTATCTTCCTGCAGAAGCGGGACCGCATGGTGGATATCGAGCCTGCGTGGGTTCATTTAAACACCGACGCCAACGGGCACAAGATGAACCAGTATTTCGTAGATAACCCGGATATGATTCTGGGCGACATGAAGCAAATTACGGGTCCCTTCGGTCCGGAACTGGCCTGTGTTCCCTTTGAAGATCAGCCTCTGGAAGAACTGCTTGCAGATGCCATCCAGAATATCCATGCCGAGATTACCGAGTATGATTTGGATGAGGTTTTGGATGGGGAAGAAGATCTGTCCATCCCGGCACTTCCCAATGTGCGGAACTTTAGCTTCGGGGTGGTAGACGGCAAGCTCTACTACCGGGAAAACAGCCGCATGAATCCGGTGGATGTTTCCGCTACGGCGGAGAGTCGAATCAAAGGCTTAATTGCAATCCGGGATAGCGTCCGTCAGCTGATCGAGTATCAGACAGAGGACTTTCCGGAATCCTTTATTGCCGCCGAGCAGACCAAGCTGAATCATCTTTACGACGAGTTCTCCAAAAAGTACGGCCTTATCAATTCCAGGGCAAATACCTCGGCATTCAACGCAGACAGCTCCTACTGTTTGCTGGCATCTCTGGAAATTCTGGATGATGAGGGCAACTTCGTGCGGAAGGCGGATATGTTCACCAAGCGCACCATCCGTCAAAAGGTGGTTGTTACCTCCGTAGATACCGCTTCGGAAGCACTTGCTTTGTCACTGGCTGAAAAGGCAAGGATCGACATGCCCTACATGGAGCAGCTAACCGGCAAGACCGAAGAGCAGCTTTATAGTGATTTGAGAGGCGTTATTTTCTTAGATCCTGCTGCCAGCTTTGGCAGTCCCAAGTATCTGCCTGCAGATGAATACCTGTCCGGTAATGTCCGCAAGAAACTGGAATTTGCCAAGAAACTTGTGGAAGAATACCCGGAGTATCAGCCGAATGTGGAGGCATTGGAAAAGGTGCAGCCGCA
>JAZQXK010000079.1:0-3997 GCA_045632785.1 Faecousia sp. | reverse complement strand
CCTTGATAGGCATTGCCAATAACACGGGAAACGAAGGGTTTTGCCTTAAAAATCGGTGCAAAAATTTCGATACTGCCCGGCGGGGGCATGCCCCCGCCCTACAGCCTTCTATCGAAAACGGCCCGATAAACAGGAATTTACATTCTTTATATAATTGTCAGGTTGGGTATCTTATGCTATAATCCGCATATACTGAGAAGATGGGAGGAGGTATGTTTCATGGGATGCAATAACGACCGGTGCGGCGGCTGCTCCAAATGCGAAACCTGTGGCGGCTGCGGCGGTGGCAGCCTGACACTGACACCCCAGGAGGTGCAGGTTTTGGAGCTTTTGCGCACCTATGCTTTTTTGCCGGTTGCACGGCGGGCAGACACCATGGAGCCCCACTGCTTCGAACCGGGGATACCGGAGGGAGGGAGCCTTGCTTTGGAGCTTTTGGAGAAAAAATCTCTGGTGGAGCTGGATTACAGCAAGCCCATGGGAAACTTTGATTATGGGCAGTACAAGGGCTTTCCTGTCAAGGGCAGCGTTGGGCTGACCTTGCGTGGACAGCAGGTGCTGGAGCTTCTGGAAATTCAGGGAATTGCAGAGGCAGTGGATAGTTGACAGGTATACCGTTTGTGAGGAACGAAAGGTGCGCTCTGTGCGCCACTACAGCACCACCGGCACATTCTCCGCAATCTCGATTTGTCCCGGTGTGACCTTACAGCCCATAGCTATGATCTGCACCCCCGCTTCTGCCGCTTCTCTGAGCGCTGCGGCAAAGGCGGGGTCTGTTTTTTCGTTTGGCTCAAAGTGCCGGATGCCGGACATCTGGATCACAAATAGGACATAAGCCCCAAAGCCCTGTTTTACTGCTTCCGTCAGCCCTTTCAGATGCTTGGTGCCTCGCTGAGTGGGGGCATCGGGGAAGCGAGCAATGTTGTTTTCCTCCAAAGTGACCCCTTTGACCTCCAGAAAACACCGCTTGCCCTCTTTTAAGAAGGTGAAATCGAAGCGGGAATCTCCGTGGGTAAACTCCCGGCGCAGCTCCTGCACCTCTCCCAGACCACCGGCTCGCAGCCAGATTTCAGCCGCACCGTTGGGAGCTTGGGAGTCCATGTTTATGAGCCTGTCGTTTTTTATGGCGGCGATCAGGTCAAACTTGGTTTTACGGGTGGGGGTTTCGTCATAGCGGCACCACACGGAAGCACCGGGAGGAAGCAGTTCTTTGCATCTTCCGGTGTTTTTTACATGGCAGACCTCCACCTGACCGTTTATTTCAATGTGGGCTATGAAGCGGTTGGGCCGGGAGAGGAAGATGCCGGGGAGCATTTCGCCGTGTTTCATGGTAAAGACCGCCTTTCTTTGCTGGTATTATAGCAGAAAGAGGGCGCCTTGGCAATATTTCAAAATAATTTCAAAATTTTCTAAAATTTCTCTTGACTTTTTCAGATTTCTGGGTATAATAAGCTGTGTTCGGTTGCGAACGAAATCAATAGGGGATTTGTGTAACGGTAGCACACCGGACTCTGACTCCGTTTGCGGGGGTTCGAATCCCTCATCCCCTGCCAACAATAAACGCCACCCAATAGGGTGGCGTTTATTGTTGGTGGGGGATTAGAAAGGATTCGAAAGGGCGGCCTTGCCGTAAGGCAAGGCAAAAAGTGTCCGGTGGACACTTTTTAGCCCGTGGGAGAATCCGTGGATTGCTGGGCGCATCCGGTACGGATGTGAACAGCGATCCGCTTGGGTCGTAGTAGAGTGCGTAAGAGCGCCGGTTTCCATGGTGGCAACACATTCATTAAATCGAATCCCTCATCCCCTGCCAAAAATCCCGAATGCGAAAGCGTTCGGGATTTTTACTTATTACCTTTTCACGATTCACTCTTCACTTAAAACGCATTCGTGATTTTTGGCAGGTAATAAGTAATAGTGAATAGTGAATAAGTGTGGTGGCGTTTCGCCTTGGCGAAACGCTCCATCAGATATATTCCTTGACAAATAGCCTAAAATTGGTAAAATGATGTCAAAAAGAAAGGGGGCGTGTACTATGAAAAGAAGACTCATTGCGATCGTTCTGCTGATTGCCATTGCCATACCCATTGTCTTTTGGGTGTCCTCTCTTGTGAAGTGTGAAGCACTGACCCGGAAATATTATGAAGACTTCGCCCATGCCCATGAGCAGAATTGCTGGGTGGGAGAATTGGAGTATTTCAAAGTCCTGGAATGTGACGATACTACGGCTCAGGTTTATTATGTCAGCAAAGATAGAACCTATGCCAATGTGTTGACCTTTGAGAAACAGGATGGCATTTGGCAGGAAAAGATGTTCCGCACCATCTGGTCTGACACCGGCAGTGCCTCCGAAGTGATCTATCCCTACTGGTGGCACTTTATTTACGGTGGAATTTAGAAACCTTTTTCGAAAACAGGAGCATCTCCGGGTGTTCCTGTTTTTCTTTTATCCTGAGCATAGAACCCCCTCCCCCGGGGTACAGTAAACCTTAAAAGGAAAAACAAGGAGGCCACCTTATGTGCACCGCAATTACCTACAAAACCCGGGACTTCTATTTTGGCAGAACCTTAGATTATGAACACAGCTTCGGGGAGGAAGTGACCTTCCTGCCCCGGAATTTTCCCCTGCCTTTTCGCCACGGAAAGACTCTCCAGAGCCCCCTTGCCATTCTGGGCATGGCCCTTGTGTCAGAGGAATACCCTTTATACTTTGACGGCTTCAACGAAAAAGGCTTGTGCATGGCGGGGCTGAACTTCGTGGGCTTTGCCCACTATGAAAAGCCGGTGGAAGGAAAGGACAACATTGCCCAGTTTGAGCTGATTCCATGGATTTTGGGGCAGTGCGCCACGGTTGCCCAGGCAAAAAAGCTCCTTCAAAACCTGAACATTACAGACACGGCTTTCAGCCCCGCCCTGCCCCCTGCCCAGCTGCACTGGATCATCGCCGACCGGGAGGAATCCATTACTGTAGAGGCGGTGCGGGAGGGGCTACGCGTTTACCAAAACCCGGTGGGCGTGCTGACCAACAACCCGGAATTTGACGATCAGCTTTTTAATTTGAGAAACTATATGCACCTGTCCCCCAAGCCCCCGGAAAACCGCTTTTCTCCCGGCCTTGACTTAAAGCCCTACAGCCGGGGTATGGGGGCGATGGGTTTGCCCGGTGATCTCTCCTCCCCTTCCCGGTTTGTGCGTGCGGTCTTTGTGAAGGGGAACTCTGTTTCCGGAGAGGGAGAAGCAGAAAGTGTGGGTCAATTTTTCCACATTTTAGGAGCGGTGGAGCAGGTGCGGGGCTGCTGTCTGACAGAAAATGGGCAGTATGAGTACACCCAATATACCTCCTGCTGCAATGCCACCCGGGGCATCTACTATTATACTACCTACGAAGATCGGCAGATCGTGGGGGTGGAGATGTTTGGGGAAGATTTGGAGGGAAGCAGGCTGAAGCGATATGGCGCCGTTGGCGCAATGATGTTTCCCCTTCGGGGAAATGATGCGGCTTCGCCATGATGCTTGCCCCATGGGCAAATGATGTTGCCCCTGCGGGGATGAATTTGAAGTTATTTTCGTAGGGAACGGTCTTGACCGTTCCACCTGCCGATATTTGGGGAGGCTTCCAATAGAAGCTGTAGGGACACCCGTCCCCGGGTGTCCGCAAGCAGGTAAATTCCGATTTATCGGGCAGTTTTCGATAGAAGGCTGTAGGGGCCGGATATATCCGGCCCGGCGGAAAAGTTTGAAAAACAGTATCATTTGGGGCAAATTTGTACAAATTTACAGTGCGGAACGGGCCGGATGTATCCGGCCCCTACAAAGGGTTCCCCAAACTCCCCGATAAACCAAAATTTACCGCTCCCCATTATTGATTCTCAAACCATAGGAGAATTACATTATGAAACTAAGACTTTGCGGTCATGATGACCGCTATGCCATAGAGCAGCTTCAGCTTGCCCTGTTTCCGGGGGAAGCCATGGAGCCTGTAGAAGAAGCGTTTGCCGGT
>JAZQXK010000078.1:0-20177 GCA_045632785.1 Faecousia sp. | reverse complement strand
CCGGAGCAGTGGGCAGGGCGATTCTCTATTGAGCAGGAGGAATACGGTGTGACCGTCAGTCTGGATAGTGTACCCACATTTTCCTTTGTTTCCCTGAAAAATGAGCCGGGTGCGAAGGAAAAAGACAAACAGCTAGAAGAGGATGGCTATCATTACTACCGGGAAAACGGAACCCACTTCTTTTATTACAAATTCCTTACAGATCTTCCGGAGGATTTCTGTATTTATCAGCGGGGAGATAAGAAGCCTATTTGTGATGTAGAGGATGCGATGGCTGAGTGCTGGCATATCCATACGGAAACAGCGATCTGCTCCGTTTTGGAAGATGAATGGTATTATCGTGACAAGTGGAGTCCCCCATGGAACGAGTATTTCTATCTTCGTATGAAAACTCCGCATTATATCAATTACCGCGTAGGATATATGTTTACATTGCCGGACTATATGTTGAGCAATAAAGATATTTGCATAAGAATAAATTCTGGCGGCGGTGGCGCAGTGGGTTTGCGAAATGAAGCATATAATACGGCAGACTTCCAGGCGTATAATGATATGCCATTCTATCGTTTGTGCTATTTCAGTTTTGCTTCCTCTGAGACTTCAGAGGAAACAAGGGAAGAATGGAAGTTTTATTATCGCGGACAAACCACAAGCCTCGGCAATACTCTATATTTAACAATCAATGAATACACTGAAACATATCATTATGAACGGTATTTCACATGGAGAGACTACCCGGATCATATTAGAAATGCTTTTTCGCAGGAGCAGATTCAAGAGGTAGTAGACAGTTTCCAAGTGATTTTGTCTATGGATGAAATTGCTCTCGCACTGGAAGAACATTTAGACGAGACAGAGCCTTAGTAAATCAGTATAACACAGGAATTACAGCAGGAGATCAACACTACTCCTCCATCCCCCAGAAGGGAGAATGAAAATTGACTTTTGAAAGAAAGATAATGCCTTATCTCATAATCCCTCTTGAGGATGATGGAGCGGCTCCCGACGGCTCCGCCGGGGTGGGCGCATGATGGTTCCCGATGATCCCCGCCCTTCGGGGTGGGGATTCGGGGCAAAACCTATTCCTATGAATATGGTGTAAACGGCTTGCGGACGAGGAAAAACAACTCCGACAGCGGTTACCTTGCTGGGGGAAGGCGGCGGCTTTCAGCCGATCCATTATCCTGTGGCTACCTTCTACGCAACTTCCATGGGAGAGGATGGCTATGCTGAATACTATGGAAGATACTATCCGGAACTGGTTTACCTCAATGGGATGCTGTACGGCGGCACAAACGATTGGATATCCTGCCGTGAGCGGGGATTTTTAACAGATGCCTACTTTTGTTGGGACCTTTATCCCCAAGCCATTCAGGACTACTTTACCCATGAACAGGTTCAGGAGTTGGTAGATTCCTATCAGGTGATGCTGACTGCGGAAGAATTGCACGCAGGTCTGGATCGTTTCTTGGAAGAAACGGAGCAAGAGAATTAAACATACCATGGAGGTGTACCCATGAAAACAAGGTTTTTAAAAATCCTCGCCTTACTTCTTGTCCTCTCCTGTCTCTTTGGCTGTACTCCTGCTCAATCTCCGGAAACCCAGCCCCCCACAGAAGCAACTGTCCCACCTGTGGAAGAAACCGAACCCCCTGTGGAGGAAACCCGGCCTCCTGTGGCCTTGCATTATGACTACCCGGAATGGAATTTCTCCCTGACCTTGCCGGAGCAGTGGGCAGGAAAGTTTTCTCTGGTGGAAGATGAAATCGGTGTAACCTTCCAATTAGGTGATACCTCCATTTTGTCCTTTGTGACCGTTAAAAACGAACCCGGTGCAAAGGAACTCAATGACCGCTTGCTGGCAGAAGACTATACCTTCCACCATGATAATGGCTCTCAGGCTCTTTTCTATAAAGAACTGTCCGATATTCCCATGGAGTATCAGATTTATCAGCGGGGATTAAAGAAGCCTATTTTGCATACCGAGGATATCTTGGAGGAATTTTGGGGTTATAATGAGTATGCTTCTCAGGTATTTAATGTCTTCACAAATACAGCGGACTCTGAGCGGGATAGTGATTGGCATTATTATCTGATGAAAACGCCCCATTATGTTAGCCACCGTTTGGGTATCGATTTCACCCTGCCGGAGGAATTGATGAAGCGGGGAGATATAGCGGTCCAGTTTAGGGAAAATGGCATGGCCGTTATTTTCCTTTATGATAAGATATATGGCGGGTTGGGCAACGAAACCTGGCATTATGAAATGTACAGCATGGACTATGTGCTCCTGGAGGATTATGGGGAGTACAAAGATCGGTATAATTATAACTACGATCGGGCAACCTTGACTTATACCTTTGAAAATGAGGTGTACATTGCGGAACATAGTTGGTTTGATATGCCCTTTGTTTATGGTCCGTATATACCCGTGTTCCCATATGTGGATGATTCGCCCAGCTTTGAACAGGTCATGGATGCCATTATTAACATTAAGATCATTACAGAGGAGCAACCCGAAGCTGTGAGTGCTTCCCCTGCATTAGAGTATATGCTTTATGAAAATGGAATGGAATGGGAAGATATATTATCACGCCTAAGCCAATAAATTTCGGGAGCGAGCCGTTTTTCGGTTCGCTCCCTCTTTTTCGGCTTTTCTCAGTGGCGTTGTCGTATTTTAAAGGTAAAACTCGATTTTTAAATAGTGTAGATGAATGAACTTGTATAAAAAATATTTTTTACTTGACAAAACAGCACCAATGATATATGATGATGTAGAACTTCATAAATTAATGTAAGGGGTGGTTTTTATGTGGGTTTTATGGTTGTGTTTTGTGAAATATCAATAGTATAGAGGTGACAAATATGAAAATTTGCAGAAAGTGGTTTGCTTTTATTCTGGCAGTATTAACCATTGTAGCTACTCCGTGTTCCTCATATGCAGCGAACGCAGAAAACATCAATATCGGTATTCAATACGAGGAGTATCATGACCAGATCAATTTTGATGGTTTGATGGTATTTTCTGTAAACAAGAAGGATGTTGTCGTGGAAGTTGATCCGACAATATCTTGGCATGAGAAGTTAGATGCAGAACGGCAACTGTGCAAATACAACAAGTATGTTGAACGCCATCCTGAAGCAGTATCTGAATTGTTGGATTCGGTTAATAACAGTGATCTCGTTTGCGCCATTAGTTATACCGAGGCCCCCCTTATATATGTGGTTGACCACTTCGAGCGAATTCCCAAAAATAGTGTGGTTTCCTTGGATCAATTTACAACCAGTGCCACATCCACTGCTTCAACTAGATACAACTTAACTTTGAAAACCTCCGTAACAAGAGCTGGTAGTTCCAACCCCTACACATACACAGCAAAAACATATGGCACTTGGGACAATTCGATTTCTGTGTTTACCGGGAAAAAGAAGCCTGCTGGTGGAAATGACTTTGTGCTACAATCCTGTCCGACAGTTACATCAGAGACCAGCTTTAGTAGTAGATACAATTATAAGACCAGTGGAAGCATATACGGAATCCAGGGAAAAAACTATTTTTTGAGCGACGGTGGAGACTCTTGGGCAAAATATGAAGTTGTCGATGATCCTACCGGTCTGGCGCAGCTGAAAACTTTTGAATTGGTGCAAAAATTCAAGGCAATATCCACAACCAAGACAAAAAAGATAAACAGTTACTACATTCACACTTGGGAAGCTATGTCTGTATCTGTGTCCGTAGGTGGTGAGGTAGGTATGTCTGGAAAGGAACCCTCTGCTGGAGTATCTTTAAGTATCACGCCTTCTATTACTGACAAGCAATGGCAGTTGTATAATTATGTATCTTTCGATTGGTAAAAGGAGGAACCATGTGAAGAATTGCAAAGTAATAAAGTGGATTCTGATATCCGTCTTATCTGTTGCGATTGCATTTTCTGCGTTTCTTGCATATTATTTCTTAACGACCCTATCTGTGGAAGGGTGTATGGAATACTGTAAGGAAAATACAGAAAGGGCCGCCACGAGCTTTTCCAGAATTGGGGATGGCCGTTATGCGGAAGATTATGCGTACTTCATTGCCGCAGACGGGGATTCGTCCAAGCCACAGGAGATTTTTGTATTCAAGAAGAATCATTTTGGCCCGATTGCCTTCGATAGATATGAATTCGTCATGAGCAGCACACAAAGCTCCGGCACCCCGGAGGGCGATAACCAGTTTGGATCCATACAGTTTTTCACAAGGAATGATAAAGGCGAAAAAGAGACCGGGTCTACCTTGTTATTCTTTGGAGCCAACAGGGATTCGGATATTTCTGAATATGAGTACACATTAACCGTTAAAGAAGGATCAAACGTTTATAGAGGAAGTGTCGTCCGTGATGAGCGCGTATGGTTTGTAAAGTTCTATGACTTGGGGAATGTGGATGAAAACAGCAAGAAAATGGTTACGGATGTAAAGTTTTATGACTCAAACGGCCATTTAGTTGGCTCCTACTAACCCATCAAAGTTGCTCCTTTTGGCGCAGATTGCGAACGGGGCGGCATATCCTCTATATTAAACCCAGCTAATATATCAAGCCGCCGACTCGGAGTGTTTCCCTCTGAGCCGGCGGTTTATGTGTGTTCGGCGGGGTAAGCGGGTACCGGGTCTGTTTATTCAACAGGCACTTCCCAAAGCCGCCCCGTCCTAAAGAAGTATAAAAGCAGCTTTTTCACCGGCTTTTCCCAAATTTTGGAAAGAGCTTTTCCATAGGTTTGCACCTGCGGGGCATAGTGATTTGCCTTGGCTTCCTCCTGCCCGGGGCGCACATTGTCGGTCTTAAAATCCAGAACCGTCAAGCCGTCATCTTCCATAAGGCAGCAGTCAACAACACCTTGGAGAAGCAGCTTTTCTCCTGCCAAGTCCTCGTCCAAAAGCTTTCCGTCTTCCAAAATGGAGAACTTAAACTCCCGAAGCACATTTTTGCTCTTTTGCAGTCTGCGCCCCAAGTCTGTTGTAAAGAAGGCCATGATCCATTCCCGGTTTACTGCCTCAAACTGCCGCTGGGTCAAAAATTCCTCTGCCAAAAGCCGCTTTAGTTCGGTTTCCACACCCTCCGGGCTTACGCAGGCTTCATAGCGGATAAACTGCATGGCAAGATGGGTGGCTGTGCCGATCTCTTGCCCGGTCAAGGGAGCGTTTTCTAAAAAGGCAGGCTTTTTGAAATGCCGCTGAGCGGTGGGCAGGGGATGGAAAGCCCCATCTGCCGCTTCCGTGTCCAGTTCTCGCCCCTTTAGCTGTGTGGCTGTGACCTTGGAGGGAGCAGTAATGCTGGGCTTGTGGGGGTAATGGAAGGTCAAAAGCTCCTGCAACGCCTGCTCTGTGGGCAGCTTGGCAGAAAGGCCCGGCTCAGCTTCTTCCGGGGGCGTGTTGACGGTCACTTCCGGGGCAAGGGCATGATAGCACACCTGCCAGGGGTAGCCGTCCACAATAGTATCCTCCGGCCTGCCTGCTTGCTGGAACAGCTCAGCAGATTCACTTCTCCGTAATGCCGCCATAAGAACCCAATCACCCAGACAGCCGGCTTCCTGTGCCAGTGCATAGTTGTTTTCCGGCATGAGCCGACAGCGAAGCCCGGTCAGGTGACTTTGCAGATACTTGTCCGCATAGGTCATAATGAGCATATCCTTTGCTCTGGTCATGGCAACATAAAGAACCCGCAATTCTTCCGAAATGTTTTCATCCCGGGTGCGTTGTGCCACGGCAGTTTTTGCTACAGTGGGGTAGCGGCTGCGGTTATTCTGATTCACTGCACTGGAACCGATGCCCAGAACCGGGTCGGCCAGTACATTGGATTTCAGATCATCCAGATTAAACCGCCCGGAGAGATTGCTCAGGAACACCACCGGGTATTCCAGCCCCTTGGACTTATGGATACTCACAATGGAAACAGCACCGCCTCCGGAAGGCTCTTCGGGCTTTAGTCCACGGCTTTCCAGCCGGGTCAAATGCTCCAAAAACTCTCCCAGATCCCGACGGCCGCCCTGCTCAAAGGCAGCGGCGGTTTCGTAGAAGAAACGAAGGTTATTCCTTCGCTGTATGCCTCCGCTCATGGCAGAAAAGACTGCCTCCAGGTGGGTGCGGTTGTATATTTCGTCCAGTAACCGGGTCAGGGTTTCCTGCCTCGCAATGCGCCGCAGGTCAGAAAGAAGGTTCAGGAAGCTTTCCGCATCGGCTTGCCCCTGCTCTTTGGCGTAGAGAAGGCCGTCGTAGAGATTGCCTTCCCGGTGCATGGCTCTGAGCTGACCCAACCGGTCAGCGGAGAAATCAAAAATCGGGCTAAGCAAAACCGCCTGTAGAGGAATATCCTGCAAGGGATTGTCCAACACCTGCAAAAAACTGCGTAAGATAGAAATTTCTCCGGTTTCCAAAATGCTGCTTCCCGCATCGGTGGTAACAGGGATCCCCAAATTTTCCAGGGCTTCCCGGTAGTATCTTCCCCCTGTCCCGGGAGAGCGGAGCAGGATCACAATGTCCTCCGGTGTTACCGGGCGCAAGCCGCTTGTCCCGGGGATCATGGTTTGGCTATTCAGTAATTCTTTGATTCGATCTGCTACAAACCGGGCCTCTGATTCGTATTTATTCGCCCCTCCCATGAGTTCGATACAGTGCAGCTCTACTGCTGTCTGGGGGAGCTTTTCATGGGGAATACCTGCCAGTAGAGCCTCAGCTTCTCCATAGTAAAGCCCACCGACCTGCGGGCACATGGAGGTTCTAAATACATGGTTTGCTGCTGCCAAAACTGCCTCTCCGGAGCGGAAGTTTTCCGACAGCATGATCTTTCGGCCCTCACCGGGGGCTGCTTCCTCGTGGGGCTTATAGCTGTGATATTTACTGAGGAAAATGCTGGGGTCTGCCAGACGGAAGCGGTAAATAGACTGCTTCACATCGCCTACCATAAAGAGATTGCCTTCTCTGTAGGTCAGGGTGCTGAAAATGCGGTCCTGCACCTCGTTGGTGTCCTGATACTCGTCCACCATGACCTCCCGGAAGCGGCTTCCGATCTCCTGGGCGGCTCTGGTAGGGCCGGTGAGGTTCTTGCCCAGAAGGAGCCGCAAAGTCAAATGTTCCAGATCTCCAAAGTCCAGCACTCGATGCCGCTTCTTTTCGTCTTCATAAGCCTTGGTAAAGTTAAGTACCAGTTCGAAAAGTCCTTCATTTGCCAGATTGGCCTGTTCCAAGTCCTTGAAGATCTGCGCCGAGGGAATGTCAAAGGGGGCTTGATGCCGGGCAAGTCCTTTTTTCAGAGCCTCCCGCACGGCTTTTACCTGCTCCACCAGCTCCGGCTCACTGGGATTGCGCACAGAAGCCAGACGAACCAGAGAGCCAATGTAGTTCTCCCGGCAGCTTTCCCACTTTCGGCAATTTCGCAGCCGCTCCACCCGGTAAAGATCGTCTTCCAGACAGGGGCAGTATTTTGGACCCAAGTCTTCGGAAGTCTGCACCACGGACAGCAGATGGCGGTATACTGTGATCTGGCTGTCTAAGTAGCTGTGAAGCCTGTTTAAGAGAAATTCACCCCACAGGGTTTGACTGGCGTCCGTAAAACCTGCGGTATCTCCGTTGGATATGCAGCCCTTGAGCCACACCTCCGGCTGCACATGGCACTGTGCGCTGGTATATACCTTTTCTACAATTTGAGGAACGGCCCGGTCATCCCGTCCAAAGCCCTGGGTATCGATAAAGGTTCCAAAGCCCTCATTTTCTGCGATACACCGATAGGCTTCTTCCAGAGTTTTCTCCATGGCCATCTGCCGCAGCTCTGCGGCTTCTGTTTCGTCAGCCACCCGCATATCTCCGGGCAGCTCCAAATAGAAGGCATACTCCCGGAGAACATCGGAGCAGAAGGAGTGAACTGTAGAAATTTTCGCTAAGTACAGCCTTTGTAGCTGATGACGCAAATGGCGGTTCAGGGGGTTTTGCGCCAAATGCTCCATAAGCTTGGAGGCGATTTTGCCCCGAAGCTCCGAGGCAGCTGCCTTGGTGTAGGTGATAATGAGAAAATCGTCAATGTTGGCTGGGGCAGACTCGTCCAGGATATATTTCATCAGTCGGTCGACCAGAACCTTGGTCTTTCCGGAGCCTGCTGCCGCTGATACCAGAAGGGGGCCGCCTCGGTTTTCGATTGCCGCTTTTTGGGCGGCTGTCAACTTTTCAGTTCCCACTTTTCGCCGCCTCCTTTTCGATCTGCGCCCAAAATTCCGGGCCGTCTACCTTTTGGTAAACTCTTGCTTCGCCCCATAGGTCTAAATGACAGGCAGGGGCGAATTCACAGAATCTACAGGCATCGTGATCCCCACGGAAATAGGGATTGGGGGCGATCTCGCCCCCGGCGATCTGGTCTACCAGCTTGCGCAGGGTGTCCATGAGATAGGTTTTTAGCTGCCGGAATTGCGCCGGGCTTGCAAGATCACCGGTAATTTCCCCGGATTTTTTGACCTTTACAGGCAGTAGCTCCAGATCCTCCGTGGGATCCATGGCAGAAAGGATTTCACCCTCTGCCAGAATCAGACCGCTGCGCCGCAGGGTCTTTTTTCTTTGCTTTTCCACAGCCTCGTCTTCTGTGGGAGCATCCATATTCTCCACAGGACACCGGGCGGGGAAGTACAGAACTCCTGCCGTCTCGGGCGTAACGCCTAACAGGGCTTCGCCGCCGTCTTCCAGGGCAAAGAGATAAATGAGCATTTGCAGCCCAATGCCGCAAAGCACATCGCAGTAATCAAAGTCTTTTTTGCCGGTTTTGTAGTCCACAACCCGAACATAGGTCTTGCCATCTTTTTGGTAGATGTCAAGTCTGTCCACAAAGCCTCTTAAATAGGCAGGCATAGCCCCTCCGGGAATGTTGACCGGGGGCATGTCTCCAAAGGGACTGAAACTCACCTCAAAGCCCTCAGGCAAAAATTCCGACCGGGACAGTTCCCGCCACAGCTCTTGCACCACGGCTTTCAGTTCCAAAAGATTTCTGCGGAACAGATACCCCTGACGGGAGGAACGGTCATCCAAGTCTCGGAAATGGCTCTCGTGATACTCCTTAGCGTACTCCATAGCCAGGGCTTCCGTGTCCTCTAGGCTCACCTTTTGGAAGCCTCCCAGCTCCTTAACCTTCCGTGCGGTGCGCTCTAAAACATCGTGAACGAACGTGCCGAACTCCGCCGGGTCAATGGTGATCTCCTTCCGTTCCTTTAGACCCAGGCCGTAGCGCATGAAATAGGCGAAGCGGCAGGAGGCAGCCTTGTCAACTTGAGAAGCGGACAGCCGAAGCTCCTTGCCGTAAAGGGCCTGTACCGTCTGGGGAGAGAGTGTGCCGGGGTCAAACCTGGCTTTTTTACTTAAATAACTGCCTTCCTGCTCTAAAAATTGGGGTAGGGCAGTCTTTTCCTGTAAATACAGGACTGCACTTTCCCAACTGTCCCCCATCAGGTCCTTCGGGGACAGTTCTGTAAGTTGTTCCGGGTCTTTGCCCAGCATGAGGCATAATCTTCTATAGGCGGGGGCGCACTGCCCGGAGCCCATGGTCATGGTAAAGGCTTCACCCGGTGTCTGTGTTACGGCGAAAATGCTGCCCAATTCCTGCTCCAACTGGCGGTAGAGGTCAGCTTGCAGAGGGATGCCCAAGCCCATGAGGTTGGCTCGCTCCGATTCTGTCAGCACCATTCCGCCGGAGCTTCCCTTGGGAAGATACCCTTCATGTGCCCCTAAAAGGAACACGTGAGCAGCCTCATGGCGGCGCATATCCCCCACGTTGCCCACAGTCACGGAATCAAGAGTTTGAGGGATCGTACCTACACTGTACTGACTGAGAAGAAGCTTAAACAGTTTGCTTAACACTTCCGGCTCTAAGCTGAAGTCTCCCAATAGTGCGTCCATCTGCTCCATGGCACCGATCAAAATATCCCAGAGCTGTTCCAACTCCTGAGCGCCCCGGCTGTCCATGCGCATTTCATAGTCAGCGGCCAGAGATTCCAGCCGATGAGCGAGCTCCACTTCTTCCAGGAAGGTATAGATGCCCCGAAGCTGCTGACCAACGGTTTCACCCTTGTTGAGAGCATTTTTCAAGCGGCTGAGGGGGCCAAAGCCACGCTCCCGCAGGCAGTTCAGGTCTGCAAGAATTTCCTTGTCTGCTTCCATCCAGTCCTTGCCCAGACCTCCGGGGTGCTTGGTAAAGGGCTGCTCCCAACCGCTTCCCCGGATGCCCCAGGCGATAGCATAGTTTTCCAAGCTGTCACATTCCTCCGGAGTCAGGGGGGAGAGAACGGATTTTAAGTAGCGCAGTACATCTCTTTGCTCCTGCATCCCGGTGACGGCATCCAGAGCGGTAAGAATGGTATAAATAACGGACTTGTGGAGAATGTCCTCTGTGCCTGCGATGTAGGTGGGGATCTGATACCGGGCAAAGATCTGCCTGAGTACCGGTATGTAGCTCTCTGGGTCAGTCAAAACTACAGAAATATCCCGGTAGCGGCAGCCATTTTGAATAAGCTCCCGGATCCTTGCGGCAACGAAGGTACATTCCTGCCGCAGCCCGGAAAAGCGGTGGGCAGCGGCATGACAGTGAAGCCCAGGTACATAGGAAGCTGCCCCTGACAAAAGCCCCTGGGACATTTGGGTCAGGGGGTCAAAGCTTCTTGCCTGGGGAGGGGAGAATACCTTGTAGGGAATATTCCGTTTTGCGGCATAGCTGAGAATGGAAGCGGCGGTTTCTCCGGCTAACTCCATGCCGGGGGTGTCGGAGCGGACTTCCTCTGCAGTCAGGCACAACAGAACAGAAGGGGAAACCTCCATAAGATAGCGAATGATTTCCTGCTCCTGTGCGGTAAAGTCGGAGAAGCCGTCTATATAAAAGTAATGGTTTGCAGCGAAATCACCCAGCTCCAACTGCTCTAGAAGCTTGGTCATTTTATCTCGGGGGTCTTGGCCAAACCCGGCACAAATGGCATTATACCCCTCCAAAAGCAGAGCCAATTCCTCCGTCTTCTGGGCAAGTAACCCGGAGGCCGCTGCGGAAGCAGCTTTCAGCATATCCGGGGTAACACGGCAGCTTTTGAATTCATCCACAGCGGTAATGAGTGCAGAGAGAAATTCCGGTTTTGCCCCTGCGGCTGCATAGGATTTCAGTTGGGGGCGAAGCTGCTGCACAGCAGCAGCCATGGCAAGCAGACGCCCGCCGCCGTCTAAGGTGGGGACGGCAATGCCGCCGTTGAAAGAAAAGACCCGGTTGGCAAGGCGGGAAAAGCTGAGAACTTCGGCATAGCGGCTGATGGTGTCACCGAACACGGCGCAGAGCCTTCGTTCGTAGTCGTGGGAAAACTGTTCAGGCACAAGGAGAACGTGATGGCCCTGGCCTTTTTGCACATTTTTTTTGAGCATTTCCAGGCAGTAATTCCGGTTGCGCTGCCAGTAGGGGCTGAGAAGAAGCTGCAGCATGGGTATCACCTCGGTCATGGAATCAAATAAGCAGCAAAGATTTCTTTGCTTGTATCATACCATGAATCATACTTTATTTCAAGGAAAGGAACAGTTAACTTATGCCTAGGGGCATTCTTTTTTTGGCAAACCTATGGCTTTATTCTTTGATGAACAAAAAGGTGAACCACACTTACTGCGGTTCACCGAAAAGCCTGTTTTCCAGTCTTCCTACCCAATCCAGCAGGAAGAACCGAATCTGAAAGCCTGTGTTTTTCCCTGTTAGGGTGTGATTTAATGCATCGGGCATTCCCATAACCTCTGCCGCTTTCTCAAACTCTTCCGTAGAAGCGGGAACACACAGAGAGGGAAACAGCACGCACCACCAGTTTTTGCCCTGTGCTTCTCCAATGGTCAGGCGCAAGGTGTTGTAAATACCCGCAGGTAAACGAAAGGTGTCATAATCTCTGGTGGGGAAGGACTCTTCCCCCAAAGTTACAGTGACAGTGTGACTCAGGCCTGCTTCTTTTAAGGCGGCCTCCGCCACCGCTTTGATGTCCGTCAGATGACTGCCCAGAAAGGCTCTTGCTTCTTCTGCGGAAGGAAACTGCTCCACTGTGCCTTGTATGGCCTCCAAAACCGCGTCCCGAACAGCCAGTTTCGCTGCCTGATCCTCAGAGGAATCGGAGTTGGCGACTACATGAAGTCGTACCAAATCGTTTCGCAAAAGCTTTATGTCCCGCAGAAGCCCCACTGTATAAGTCAGTGCAAAGACCAGAACCCCTAGAAAAAGCAATTTTACCAGTTTTTTCATAAAAAAGCCACCGTCCACAAGATGTTTCTATCATTATGGACGGCAACTTCTTAAATTATACAGTTTTGGCAATAAAAACCTGAGGGTAGGAGTCTTTCAGCATGGAGCACATAACTGCAGCCACTTCAAACTCGGAAACCATGGCATAAACTGCAGAACCGGAGCCGGTCATGGCATAGCCCATAGCGCCGTAGGAGTTCATGACGGATTTGATATAGTTCATTTCCAGATGCTCTCCGGTGACCACAGGATCGAAGACATTGACCAGATTGTGGGCGATCTTTAACTGATCTCCGGCAAGGATAGCACCTTCCATGGCGTTGTGGTCGGGCCGCTTGGCAATGGAGGTTTCGTCCAGCTTGCGGTACAGCTCCGGGGTGGAAACGGAGAACTCCGGCTTGCACACAACAAAGATGGTTTCCGGCATAGGGGGAAGGCTGCGAAGCTTTTCGCCCCGACCTTCTACCACTGCCGTGCCGCCGATGACACAGAAGGGAACGTCACTTCCTACCTGTGCCCCCAGCTCAGCCAGAGCGCCCATGGAAAGGGGGTGCCCGTAGTGCCGGTTCAAGGCACGAAGGACTGCTGCGGCATCTGCACTGCCACCGCCCATACCCGCGCCGGAGGGGATGCGCTTGAGGATGCGGATGGTCAAGCCATCGGGGTCTTTTTCCATGGCATCACAGAAGACTTTGGCGGCCTTCCATGCCAAATTGGTTTCATCTGTGGGGATGTCTTCCCGACTGCATTCCAGGCTCCAGGGCTGTCCTGTGCCAATTTCCAGCTCGATGTCGTCCCGGATAGAAATGGTCTGCATCACGGACTTGATGTTGTGGTAGCCATCAGGCCGCTTGTCCAGAACATCCAGAGTCAGATTGATCTTAGCCGGTGCGTATTCCAGAATCAGGGTGCTCACTTGATCTTTCTTCCTTCCAGATAGTATCTCTTTTCTCTTGCGTGACCCATGGAGAAGGTCTTGCGGGGCAGAACGCCGTCAGCTACAACGCCGCGGAAGAGCTGGCTCTTGGCCATAGCGGGCAGCAGGAAGCCAATGGCATTTTCCTGCTTGGCCAGATTCTTCAGATCGTCGTCGCCGTGGATGTAGTCGATCTTGCCGGCTGCATTTGCCAGATATTCATCCAGGAATTGCTGCAAAACGCCGACCTCCAGCTGGCTGCGCTTTCTGTCTAAGTACACAGTGCCGGACTTTTCACCTGCAAACCATGCAATGGGATAGCCGTCGGGAGCGCACCAGGGCTCCAGAGCCTTCAGCATGGCTTCGGGATCGGTTTCAACTACAACGCGGTGGATGGGCTCGAAGTTCTGTGCCTCATCATGGATGTTCTCCAGCTCTACCAGAGCATAGCGAGCGGGATGGTGGGACAGATCCTGACCGGGGTTCTTGGTCTTCAGCTCTTCGTAGCAGCTCTTGGCAGTAGCCAGAGAGTGGTTGCCGTCACCAACAGCGAAGACCAGGGGTGCGCCATCCAGATCAGCATACTTCTGGGGGCAGCGGGCAGTATAATCTGTAAGACGGGCATTGAAAGCTTCCACATCTTCTCCGGAAACCAGGTAACCGGTGATGCGGCCGCCGCCTTCCATGAGTTCGAAATCGTACAGCAGGGGCAGCTCAGCCTTCTTGGCCTCAATGGGCTCTAAGAGGACCTTCTCGTTGTCGTCGCACAGCAGCAGGATGTGAGGCAGCTCAATGCTGGCATCCCGGCGGACACGCTGACGGGGAGGAATACGCTCTGTAACGGTGCGCTCGGTGGCACGGATGGCAGAGGTGGCATTGGGGCTGTAATCATAAGTATCCAGATCCACCATGCCCACCAGACCCTTGCGGACAGAGCCGTTGTGCAGAACACGCTCAACATAAATGAAAGAATTGGGATAGACCTTGAACAGATCCTTGTTCAAGTAGTCGATCATGGTCTGATTGATGGTCACGATATGGGCGGCTTCCTTCTCGGTGCCCAGCTCGGCTTCGGGCAGAATGAGCTGCAGGGTGGAGGGAGCATCACCGGCAGTTTCGGCAACACGGGCCCAGTATGCGGGGTCGGAAGTGAACTGGTCACAGGCGATGACGGCCCACCGCTCCATGGAGTCTACCTGGGGCAGCAAAATATCAGCAGGCAAAAATGCGTTCATGGAGAATCAACCTTTCGTTGTTTAAATTTGCGTGCGTTTGCACACATACATCATTATTATACACGATATCGCCAAAAAAGAAAAGGGGAATTATAAGAAAATCAGAGAAAAATACAATGATTGCTCCGCTCCATATCTTACCGGAGGATAGAACAAGAATCCCTGCGCATACTAGGCATATCCACGAGGAAAGGAAGGGACGATAATGGATACACTTGCGCTGATCTTATCTGTTGTAGGTGCGCTGAACTGGGGCCTCATCGGCATTGCCCGGTTTGACCTGGTGGCGTGGCTCTTTGGCGGTCAGACTGCTCTTTTAAGCCGTGTGGTCTACACCTTGGTGGGCCTTGCCGGTCTTTGGTGCATCACCCTGCTGTTCCGCAGGCATAACCAGGTGGGATTTTCTGAGGATTAACCCAATACCGCCTCTAAACAAAGCCGACCGAGAGTGTTTGCTCTCGATCGGCGATTGTTTTATGTATGGGGATTTATTGGCTGCTTATGCAGTGGGCTACGGTGCAGGCTCCGTGGGCGCAGGGGGATCCGTGGGCGCAGGGGGATCTGTAGGATCGGGCTCTGTGGGTGCAGGGGGATCCGTGGGCTCAGGCTCCTCTGTAGGCTCGGGTGCTTCCGTGGGCTCCGGTGCTTCTGTGGGCTCGGGAACTTCTGTAGGCTCGGTAGCTTCCGTAGGTTCGGTTTCTTCGCCTGCAAAGCTGCAACGGACGATACAGTAGACCTCCAGATCACCGTAGCTGGCATAGACTCTGGTGGTGCCCGGACCAACGGCTGTGACCTTGCCGGACTTGTCTACGGTGGCAATTTTCTCGTTGGCGCTGCGCCAGGTGACAATGGCGGTGTAATCGCCGCACTTCAGACGGAAGGTCTGCCCCTTTTTGTTAAAGGTGATGTCTGTTCGGTTCAGCTCCAAAGAGGTTGGCTCAAAGGTGGTGGGTTCGGTTTCTGTAGGCTCCGGCTCTGTGGGCGCTTCGGTGGGTGCCTCTGTGGGAGGTTCAGTTTCCGGCTCAGGGCACTTTACAAGGCAGGAAGCGGAAGCGTTGCCGCAGGTGACGGTAATGGTTGCTTCGCCGTAACCGTAGCAGGTCACAAGACCGCTTTCATCCACATCGGCCACTTGCTGATTGTCCGAGGTAAAGATGATGGTATCGGTGGTATCTACAGGATCGGTGATAACACTAAGCATCAGGCTCTGACCAATTTCCTCAAAGAGCAGCTCCTCGGGGATCTGGATAGAGATGCAGTGCAGGTCGGCTTCGGTCTGCTCCGTCTGAGTCATGGGATCTTCTGTAGGCTGCGTTTCCTCCGGACGGATGCCGGGAACCAGGAAACGATAGAGGATATACATACCGAAAAGTACCACCAAAGTACCCAGTACAAGGCAGATAATTTTGTCTTTGGCAGATGCGGAGCCTTTCTTTTTCTTTTTGCCCTTGTAAAGATCACGGCGGCGGGGGGATACGGGCGGTACGGGAGCTGTCATAGGTGCTTCCTCCTCCGGCTCAGGGAATAGGGCAAAGGCGCTCAGGTCTTCCTCCGGCTCGACCTGCTCGTCAGGTGTCGGCGCCTGTTCCGGCACAGGGGAAACAGGAGGAATGCGGAACAGTTCCGGCTCTGTCTTATGAACGGGAGCGGACTCTTTCGCCGGTGTGGGCTTCGGATTGACTGCTTTTTGGGCGGCTTCCAGATCCGCAATGGTAAAGAGCATGGTACGATCCATAGGATCGTCCTGCATTTTGGGTGCGGGGGCAGCTTCCTGCACCCGGGCAGTATCAGGGATTTCGGGTACAGAAGGCGCTTGCTCTGCTGCGGGAATCACGGCAATGGCGGGTTCATCGGCATCTTCCAAACCGTCCTGATTCTTTGGCGTATCTGCTGAAGGCATCAGCTCAGGGATAGATAACTCCTCCGGCTCGTCTTCCAGGGAGGGCACAGAAACACTGGCAAAGAGCTTTCCTACAAAGGCTTCCAGCTCTGCGTCTGCTTCCAAGGTGGCATCATTTGTAGGTGCATTGACATCGAGATCGGAGGCCAAAGTATTTTTACTGCAAACGGGGCAGTCAAAGGATTCGGCATCATAAATGGTTCCACATATATCACAACAGGTGAATTTACTCACAGTATCATACCTCCGCTGGTTATACTTTTCCTTATCCTATATCATAACACTTTCGTTACAATAAAACAACACCTCTTTCTGCAAAATTATCAATAAATTCTGTTGCTTTTTTCCGGAGTTTGCCTTATGATATAAGATAGCTATCTGTATGAAGGAGGCGATTGCCTTGCTTGAGATCAAAAAGGTTTCACCCTTGTTGGATGAATTTGCTCTGGGCAAGCCTTTTAGTGACCGGTTCGGAGTGGTATGCTATCCTGCTGTTCATTCCGGCACCAACGAAAAATATATATTGAAGCGGATCTCTATTCCTGAGTCCCAGACCAAAGCGGATGCCTTGGTGCTTACAGGGGCTTGTGTAGATAAGGATGCGGCGCAGGTCTATTTCGAAGAACAGGCGCAGAATATGGTGGATCAGATCAATCTGCTAAAGGCCCTTTCTCAAACCAGGGGCTTTGCATCCTTCCATGACTACCAACTTACTCCTAAGGAAAAGGGACAGGTGGGTGTGGATCTGTGGCTGCTGTGCCCCTATCGTACCACTCTGTCCGCCTACATGCGCCGAGCAAAGGTTACTCATTTGGAAGCGGTCAATCTGGGTATTGATCTTTGCGCCGCCCTAACTCTTTGCCGAAAGACGGGCTATTTATATCTGAACATCCGTCCGGAAAATATTTTTATCACCCCCCAGCGGAAATTCCAGTTGGGTGATCTGGGGCTGCTGCCTCTGGATGAAATGTACTTTGCGATTCTGCCCGATCATTGCCGCAGTGAGTATACCCCGCCGGAGCTCCATGATGCCATGGCAGAGCCCAACGAAACTATGGATCTGTATGCCTTGGGTATGACCCTCTATTCTGTGTATAACGAAGGTAAGCTTCCCGGCGACGGAAATTCTTACCCCGGTGAATTTGGGCCGATTGATCCTCCTGCCCACGCTGAAGCGGAAATGGCAGCAATTATTCTGAAAGCCATCGACTTCAAACGGGAGAACCGCTGGCAGACCCCGGAAGAAATGGGCCAGGCCTTGGTTGCCTATATGCAGAGCCATGCGGTAAACGATCAGCCGATCCTGGCGGCCACTGTGGCATCCTCTCAGGATGAAACAGAGCAGGAAGCTTCCGAAGAAGAGGCGACTGCAGTCCAGGCCGAGGCTGAGCCAGACTTTACCCCGGAGCCGGAGCTGGGCTTCACTCCCACCGAGCCGGAGTTGACCCAGGAAGAACTGGAAACAGGCCGTATTACCACAGCGGGTGACTCTCAGTTGGAAGCGCCTCCTGTTGAGGATGCTGAGCTGGCGGACATTCTGAGTCGCGCAGAAATGTTTATGGATCAGGATGGGGATGAAGAATCCCAGCCGCAGGAAGAGCAGCCTGAGACACAGACGGAAGAAGCTGCTGCCCCCACTGCGGAAGAAGATCCGCAGAAGAATCAGGAGGATGCAGAGGAAGATACCGAAGGGGAAGCCGCTGCTGGTGCTGTGTCTGCAGCAGAATCCGATGCAACGGAAGAGAAAGCGGAAACAGCTACTGAGGCAGAGCCCGCTGCGGAGGAAGCTGCTGAACCTGACCGGGTGCAGGAAGAAACTTCTGCAGAAGAAAAGACCGGGGAAGAGAATGCAGATGAGTCCCTTCCTGTGCCTTCCGCAGAGCAGAATGGGGAAGATGCGGATGATTTTGTCATTCCTCATTTGCAGCCTTTTGACATGAACCTTGCCGAGGTAGACGCCGACAGTGACTACAGCGAGGAAGAAGAGGCTGGCCCGGAAGAGGGCTTCCGAGGGGAAAAGGCTGCTTTTATCAAAAAGATCATTGCCGGTTTGTGCGCTCTGGTGGTGGTGGCTTTGCTGGTTGTAGGTGGTTACTACTACTACCAGAATATTTACTGTATGCCCATTTCCCGCTTCGACATTATGGAAAGCACCTTGAATTCCATTACGGTGGAAGTGCAGGTGCGGGGACAGGAAGAACTGCTGCTTCTGAGCTGCCAGGATAACTTTGGCAACTCCTATAAGGCCACTGCCTTTAATGGCCGGGCAACCTTTGAAGATCTGCAGCCCAATACCCAGTACATGATCGTTCTGTCTGTGGACGGCTTCCATCAGCTTTTGGGCAACGATACCTTGACCCACACCACAGCCATCCAGACTGAAATTACTTCTTTCACCGCCGTTACCGGTGCCGAGGACGGTTCGGTATCCCTGAAATTCGAGGCCGATGGCACGCTGCCTAATGAATGGACAGTTACCTATGAAGCCGATGGGGAACCTGAAAACTATGTTACCTTCCAGGGCGACAGTGTAGTCATCACTGGCCTGACTGTAGGAAAGAATTATACATTTACCCTTACTGCGGGCAGAGATGTTTCCGGCAACTCCATTTACCTTTCCGGCAGCGATGTGATTGAATATGTTGCCATGCCTGTAATCACTGCTCAGAATCTTACAGTCAGCGATTACGACGGCAAGAACCTGACCCTGTCCTGGGATGCGCCTGCGGTGGAGGTGCCCGGTTGGTCTGTTCGCTGCTATAACAGTGACGGTACGGATGTTATTATGCAGACCGCTACCAACAGCATCGCCATTCCGGATCTGGACAGCACCAAGGCCTACAGCTTTGAGGTCAAAGCTCTGG
The DNA here is from genome assembly GCA_045632785.1 of Faecousia sp. Taxonomy (GTDB): domain Bacteria; phylum Bacillota; class Clostridia; order Oscillospirales; family Oscillospiraceae; genus Faecousia. Next base: position 1,008 of record JAZQXK010000078.1, on the reverse strand, counting down.
GCATGACGCAGAGTGCGATCTTTGCTATGACAGCCAACCCCATTTTTGTCCACAACCTGACTGCGGACGATACGACACCCGGCAAGCTGGTAGTGTCTTGGGAGTATTTCGGCAACGCCCCTGAAAAGTGGCTGATTATGTATTCCTACAGTGCAGATCCCACTGCAACTGTAGCAATGCAGACAGAGAAGCGCACACTTACCATTGACCCTGTGATGCCCAATGCCAATTATGTCTTCCAGATCCATCCCGCAGACGGCAGCACCGTATTCGGCGGCGATCTGACTGTGAGCATCCCGGAATGTGAGAATCTTAACGCATTCGGTATTACCAATTCCGACATCATCGGCTATACCTTCCATGCTCCTAACAAGAAGAATTGGGAACTGGATGATATCGACAAGAACAGCAAGACTGCCACCTTCATGGATGACTCTGTCATTGGCTTTGCCCTGGAGATTACTTCCAAGTATGAGTATGTAAACGATGAGGTCTATACCCTCATTGTGATCCGCAACGAAGCCGGCGAGCCTGTGGACTATACCCACGGCACGGCCCAGTGGCATACCATGTGGACGAAGGATCAGTATTTAGGCGAGCTGCCCCGAACACCCCAGACCCCAGGTAACTATACTATTGAGGTCTATTTCAACTATGCCTTTGCCTGCGCCATTCCCATTACTGTTGCAGGATAACGTAATTTTGCTCCGGCTTTCCTTTCGGGAGGCCGGAGTTTTTCTATAACAATAGGGCGCTGGTAAAAAATATGCCGCCGTCCGTTTTGAACCGCCCCTTGTCAAGTAGACCAGGAAAATAACTAAAAATTTTGCAAGCAGCTGCTGCCGTTATGGTGGCAGCTGTTTTATTTAAGCTGCATATTTGGCCTTGTACTTTTGGATTCGCTTATTGACGGGGATTGGATACTCTTTAGGTGTTTCAGAGGCCAAAGCCTCAGCACGTACCTCAGCCGGCGTCTTGCCACCAAAGCGGCTCTGTATCCGTTCCGTT
>JAZQXK010000077.1:0-6085 GCA_045632785.1 Faecousia sp. | reverse complement strand
TTGATAGGCATTGCCGATAACACGGGAAACGAAGGGTTTTGCCTTAAAAATCGGTGCAAAAATTTCGATACTGCCCGGCGGGGGCATGCCCCCGCCCTACAGCCTTCTATCGAAAACGGCCCGATAAACAGGAATTTACCTTACATTTTGAAAGGAACGGCACACAGGCCGTTCCCTACAAAATCATTTCAATTCGTCCCGCAGATGGGAAACTCCCCTGTGCCGATTACTTCTTAAACAACTCGTGAATCTTGGGCATCCACTCATGGATGGAGATACCCTGGGGGCACTGAGCCTCGCAGGCGCCGCATCCGATACAGGCATCGCCCAGAGCGCCTTCCTGGGCAGCCTCCCAGTAATGCTTTCTGCCCACAAACAGCTCCATGGATACACGGCACTTGTTATAGGCGGTAAAAATCTGGGGGATGGCGATTCCCTGAGGACACACAGAGCAATAGTTACAGCCGGTGCAAGGAATCTCCGCAAAGGAGCGAAGGACACCTTCTGCCTGCTCCAAAAGGACGTGATCTTCTTCTGTGAGCATACCCACCTCTGCCTTTTCCGCAAAGGCCATGTTCTGCTGCACCTGCTCCATGGTACTCATGCCGGAAAGAAGGAGAGATACTTCAGGGCGATCCCACAGGAAGTCCAGAGCCATTTCCACGGGGTTTTTTCCCGCATTGCGGAAAATTGCCTCGGCCTGCTCCGGAAGTCTTGCTAAGTAACCGCCACGAAGAGGCTCCATAATCACAACGCCCAGACCCTTGGAGGCAGCATATTCCAGACCCTCGATGCCTGCCTGATGCTTCTTATCCACATAGTTTAGCTGGATCTGGCAGAAGTCCCAATGAGGCCAGTAGTCCACCATTTCCTTAAACAAGGTCAGATCATCATGGAAGGAGAAGCCGATGTGGCGAACCTTTCCCTCTTCCTTGGCCTTCAAAAGCTGCTGCATAATGCCATTGGGAAGCACCAGATTTTCCCAGCGATCTCTGCTGACGGCATGGAGCATATAGAAGTCAATGTGGTCGGTCTGCAGCTTTTGAAGTTGCTCTGCCAGAATAGTAGTCAGGTCGCAGCCCTCTTCCATCTTCCAAATGGGGTACTTGGTAGCAAGAGAAACCTTCTCCCGATAGCCGTCCTGCAGGGCAAGACCGGTGACGATCTCGCTCTCCCCGGCGTGATAGGGGTAAGCAGTATCCACATAGTTTAGGCCGTTGTCAATAGCCCAGCGGATCATTTTAATGGCTTCGGGGCGGTCGATTTTGCCGTCCTTTTCCGGCAGACGCATGGTGCCGAAGCCCAAGGGAGACACCTGGATGCCAGTATTGCCCATAACTCTTAATTTCATCCGTATTCCTCCATCATACTCTTTTGTTGTAGGTTTATCCCTCAGTTTTCTGCTCTAAGGGTACACTTTTCCGGGTTTCTTCCTGGAATTGCGGCACAGGCTCCTCCGGGGAAGCTCCTCCGCCTGCTTCGGTTTCCCGTGGTTCTTCGGTTTCCCGGATTGTATCGGCTTCCACAGCAGTTTCCGCTTCCATAGGGGTTTCGGCTTCCACAGTTGTCCGTGTTTCCAAAATAGCTTCTGCTTCCCGGAGCGCCGCAGCTTCCCGGGCCAATTGCCGCATTTTTTCCGCTTTGATCTTTCTGGCCTTGCGGATCCTCAGAAACAGGATCGTCAGCAGGGAGAGCACCAGCACCCCTGCCGCCCCTCCGGCGGCCATGAGCCAGGTGTGCAGCTCCTGCTCCTTCTGGGAAAGGCTATCGGCCAGGTCTTTCTGGGTATTGGGAGCAAGAGCCCCGTTTTCCGTCACTGCCAGGGTGGACAAAGACAGATTTGTTATCCCACTGAGGTCAATGGGAACTGTAACCTTGGCTGTTCCGTTTTCGCACACAGCATTGCCGGAAGCTTCCAGCACTTCTGTTGCAGGAAGCTCCAGGGTCAAGGTAGCGGTGCTTTCTGTTAAGCCCCTTCCGAAATAGCCTCTTAATTCCCTGGCCATATCTTCAATTTCCATTGCCTGGGTAAAGCGTCCGGCATCTACTGTCAGCTCTGCCCCATAGCCCTCTGCAGCACCCTCCCGGAGGGCCTTTGTATGTACCTCCATAAAGGGGGTCATGGTATCTTTGGTGAGCATGGCTTCCAGTTCCCGGAAGGCATCCTCGTAGGTTTCTCCCGGGCGGCTGCGGGTCAGTTTCAAGTGACAGCCGGTATCGGTGTATTCCTCGATTTCCGGCTCAAAGCCCAGGCGATACTGGTAATGTTGCACGATCTGCTCAAAGCCGTACTTCAACTGGGGTGCATCCTGCTCCGGGGCATCTTCCCAGGAGGCGATGACCTCAAAGGACAAATAGGCATTTTTATCCCGGTCTACGCCGCAGGTAATTTGGGTTTGGCAGCAGCCGGTGAGAAGGAGTACCAGAGCAAACAGTAACATACATAGTTTTTTCATAGGTATCCCCCCTTAAAAGTTGTATTCCAGCGGTTCGGAGCAGTACATGGTGCCATCAGGCAAAATGACCGTAACAACGAAGGTCTTTGTGCCTTTGGCGTGTTTATCTTCCAGATAATACAACATACCCCTCTTTTCCTGGGTAAGGGCGCCGATGACGGCTCTGGCTTCCTCCCCCTCCGTTACGGTTTTGATGGGATAGAGGGAAGCTCTGTAGTCATCCTCATCGAAGCATACCAGGGTGTAGGTGGCATCCTCTCCGTAGACCTTGTCCCAGGTGATGACATAGTGGGTAAAGGTTCTGTGCCCTGTGGAGAGAGAATAGGAGTTGCTCCGTCTTTTTATACCGAGGGTCAGCTCCTTGGGCTCATAGGTGGGTGCAGGCTCGTCAATGAAGCTGTAGAAATACTCTGCCAAACCCGGCACCTGAGTGGGCATGGGGATCATGAGATTTTCATGGACACTCATATTCTTGGCATATTCCACCCGGTTGTTTCTGCCGTAAAGAGATTCTTCCGTGTCATAATAATCTTCAATCGTGCGGGAATTGGGTGAGCCCATGAGAACCACATAGTCCTCGGCGGCTACCTCGTAGTAATACCAGTGGTGGTTTTCCCGGTAGTCATTGGCATAGAGATAGGCAGCACGCACCCGCTCCGGGTCGATCTGGCGCAGCTTTTCATATTCCGTACCCAGGTAGGTCTTTGCGCCCCGCTCATTTTTCAGCATATAGTAGAAGGTATAGTGGTGGCCGTACTCATGGCTCAGGCTGTCGGCCATATCCTCCGGGGTGGTGCGCCGGTCACCGTCGTAGAGCTTGATTACGCCGCCCTCCCGGTAGAAAGAGAACAGATCCTTCAAGGGGAACGATGGGAAGCACAGGTGCAGATCGTAGCCGAAGGTGGAGGTGTGGTGGCTGGCGGCGGCATAGTCGTCTGCCTCTGCCAGAACATACACATCAGAAAGGGCATTCAGCTCTTCTCCGTGCTTGTTGAGAAGAAGCTCCTGATACAAAGCCTCCAGCTTTTTCTCTGTCCAGGATTTTGAGCGGCTGTGGAAGCGGATGTCCTCCGGAGAAACGAAAAGGGCCAGATCGTCGGACTGCTCCGCATCTTTCTCGTCCTTTGAGAACCGCTCCTCCGCTTTCTCGTTGACAAAGACATTCATTTCACCGTCCGCAAGCCCAGCCTTTGCGGCATCCAACTCCTCACGAAGCTGGTCGGCAGCCGCTTGGGCAGTCGCCACATCCCCGTAGACGCGGTAGCTGAACCAGCCCAAGACCGCCACCGCCACAAGGCAGAGGGATATCCAAAGCCATTTCCATATCTTTTTCATATGCAACCCACCCTTCACAAAAGTTGTATGTGCAGCACATTGCTCTAAGAAAGTATCAGATTTTGCGATGCCCCGGCATTTTGATCTGCCGGGGCAATATATTTTAGGAATTTGCGGTTCGCTTACGGACAAAAGCCAGCAGATCTTTCAACTCGCCCTGGGGATACCGGCTAATGTCCAACCCACCTTTATTCACCAGACACTTGGGAAGAAGGAACACCTGTAGCCCCGCCTCTGCAGCGGCCTGCATATCCTCTTTGGCATCGTTTCCCACCATGAGGCACTCCTCCGGAGCAAGTCCGAAGCGGTCTAAGATCTCCCGGTAATACAGGGGATTGGGCTTGGAGAAAGAGGAATTCTCATAAGTGGTGATGTAGAGGAAATCCTCCGGCTTCAGCCCTGTCCATTGGACACGCTGCCGGGTGGCGATGGCGGGGAAAATGGGATTGGTTGCCAAAATCACCTTTAGGCCCATAGCTTTGATGGCCTCTACCGTAGGTTTTACCTCGGGGGAAAAGCCGCAGGCAGCGCGCACCCTGGGAAAATCCTCCTCATAGAAGCGGGTAAACTTAGGCTCTGCATCCCGGGCATTGGGGCCGAAATGCACCCGGAGCTGTGCCCAGAAGGCTTCCTCATTGGAAATGCTGCCATCATTTTTCACCATAGCGGCAACACCTGCCCATATGGCATTCAGCAATGCCTTGGGCTCGAAGCCGTGGGGCGCCATGGATCTGGCCAGAAGGTCAAAATATGCCTTTGTAAAGGTTTCCTGCTCCATGGGCAGGAGCGTTCCGTCCAGGTCAAATAGAACTGCGGTTAATTTCATGGAAGGGTGCTTCTCAGAAGGCCCAGTTGCCGTTCCGGAAGATGGCAACGGTGCGGCCGTCGGTGGTATGGGCATCGATATTCATGGAATCGCAGCCGATCATAAAGTCCTCGTGGATCATGGAATCGTTGACACCAAGCTGCTGGCACTCTTCCAGAGTCTTATTGTGGTAGTCCTTGATGGTGTCGGCAAAGCCGAAGCCCAGAGCCAGATGGCAGGCAGCATTCTCATCAAACAGGGTGTTGTAGAACAGAAGGCCGCTTTCGGCAATGGGAGAGCTCTGGGGAACCAGGGCGCACTCGCCCAGGTAGGCAGCGCCTTCGCCCATGGCGATCATGGTCTTCAGCAGCTCTTCGTTCTTCTCGGCATGGACTTCCACAGCCTTGCCGCCTTCAAAGCGGATGGAGAAGTTCTCAATGAGCTGGCCATCGTAGGACAGAGGCTTGGTGGAGTAGACAATGCCCTCGGCCTTGCCACGCATGGGGGAGATAAAGCATTCCTCGGTGGGCAGGTTGGGGTTGAAGAAAATACCCTGGGTGCTGGTCTCGCCGCCGCCGCAGAACTGGGCATCGGGGATCATGCCAACAGTAAAGTCGGTGCCGTTGTCGGCAGTGTAGTGCAGGGAATCAATGCCCAGAGCATTGAGGTAATCGCAGCGGGCCTTCAGGTCGGCATTGTGGGCTTCCCAGGCGGCAATGGGGTTCTCAGTGACTCTGGCAGTGGACAAAATAGCCTCCCACAGACGCTCTACAGCACGGTTCTTGGGCAGATTGGGGAAAACCTTCTTGGCCCATGCCACACCGGGAACGGCAGCGATACACCACTGCTCCTTGTTTCTTCTCTGGTCAATATAGGGCTTCAGGATGGGGTAGCGCTTCTGGCGGGCCTGAGCCATCTTCTTCAGGTTCATGCCCTTGAGGCCGTCGGGATCTTCAGAAATAATGTGGATCCGCACAGGCAGCACATCTACATAGTGCTGCTGACGGGCCTTCTCCCACTCCAGCACAGAGCCAAGAGTCTTAACACTCTGGCCACGGACATGGATCTTCTCCAGGGGCTGATAACTCCAATGGACAGTAACCGCCTTGGCGCCGGCCTTATAGGCTTCCTCTACAACCATCTTCACAAACTCAGGCTGATCCAGCTCCGCATAAACCAGAACCTCCTGCCCCTTCTGCACATTAACACCGCAGCGGACGATGAGCTTTGCGTATTCTCTTAAAACTGTTTTCTTCATGTAAAAATCTCCTTTCGGCTTTCGCCTTTATTTACAGATATATTATACATCCTTCTTCCTTTTCAGTCAACAAAACTCTGCGGATTTCCACGGAAAAACTCTTGTCAGCCCTCTAAAAATGGGGTATATTATGAGAAAATCATAAAAAACGGGGAGTAAGACCATGACGAAACAGGATTTTGAGCAGCTTTTGGAAAATAAGCCGGTTTTCTTAGACGGCGCAACCGGCTC
>JAZQXK010000076.1:0-14560 GCA_045632785.1 Faecousia sp. | reverse complement strand
AAGATTAAAAAGTACCGCTAAAATTGGGAGCAGCAATCCAAAAAGGTTGCTGCTCCGTTTTTTATGGCTGGTTTGTTCCCGTTTTCAGGAGAGTAAAGCTGTTCTTATGAAAATCCAGCAAACCTTCCTGCCGCATTTTGCTCAGCTCATGAGAAAGGCAGCTTCGGTTGACACAGAGATAGGAAGCCAACTCCTCTCTGGAAAAGGGAACAGTAAAGGTGTTCTTCCCTTTCTTTGCGCTCTGCATGGTTAAGTAAGCAGTAATTCTTTCCCGAAGGCCATTTCGGGACAAAATAGCAAGGCGGTATTCCTTCTTCATATTTTCATTGGAAATGATCCTTAGAAGATTCTGCCCGATTTTATGCCGGTGGGCTTCCGGAATGTTGGGATTATCCAAAAGATTTTCTGGGAGAAGGGCAACCGTAACATCGGAAGCGGCTACGGCAAAATAGGGGGAAATGTGGCTTTTGGTGGCACTTAGGTCTGCGCCCACCAACTCCCCCCTTTCCAGAACATTCATGAGGCTATAGCTCCCGTCAGAAAAAATATGTTGGATGTGTACAATACCGGAGAGAACCACAGAAATGCGGCTGATACAGTCCTGTGGCATGATGAGGTTGCTGCCCTGGGGGAATTTGCGAAGTTGGGTACTGGGCAAAATCAATTGCTCTATGACATCGGTCGGTATATTATTAAACAGCTCTGTGTTTGAAAGCACTTGTAACAGTTCCATAAGAGCCTCCTTTGCATTGTGTTTATGAGTATAGCATAATTAAGTTGTTTTGGCAACTTACTTTCCTGCGCTTTTGTAGTAAAATACCAGAAGAATTGGAGTGATCTATTTTGAAAAAGACTCTTACTGCGCTTTTGGCGCTGCTGCTTATGGCAGTTATGCTCACAGGATGCCAAGTAAAAGACGAAAAGACCGAACTTATCGTCTTTGCAGCGGCGTCCTTAGAGGAATGCCTTACGGAAATTGGCCAGATATACATGGCTGAACACTCGGATATAGCGCTGATCTTTAACTTTGATTCCTCCGGTACACTGAAAACCCAGATTCAGGCGGGAGCAGAGTGCCACATTTTTCTTTCTGCCGGGCAAAAGCAAATGAATGAGCTGGAACTGATCGAAAGGGGTACCCGGTTTAATCTTTTGGAAAATAAGGTGGTTCTGGTTGTACCGGAGGGAAATCCCGCAGGAATCAGCTCCTATGAAGATCTGGCAGCCGGCTTAAAAGCCGGGAAGGTGCTTCTGGCTATGGGGAACAGCGATGTACCTGTAGGCCAGTATACCGGAATGATTCTGGAGCACTTCGGGCTGGACGAAGCTGCCTTGGCAAAGTCCGGCTGCATTACCTACGGCTCTAATGCAAAGGAAGTCACCACCCAGGTTTCCGAGGGCTTGGTAGACTGCGGTATCATCTACGCAACAGATGCTTTCTCTGCGGGACTGACAGTGCTTGACACCGCCACCGAGGAGATGTGCGGGCAGGTTATTTATCCTGCCGCCATGATAAAAGGCTGTCAAACCCCGGAAGCAGCAAAAGAATTTTTAGAATTTTTAGGAGGAAGCGCCGCAGATATGATATTCCAAAAAGTGGGCTTCTCATCTCTTGATTAAAGGATGATGTTTTATGGACTGGTTTCCACTGCTGAATTCCCTGCGCATTGCGGCAATCAGTACGGTTATTGTTTTCTTTCTTGGCATTTTTGTCGCCTACTATGTTTCCAAGCTTCCAAGGACAATGAAGGGCATCCTGGATGTATTGTTCACCTTGCCTCTGGTTCTGCCCCCCACTGTAGTGGGGTATCTGCTGCTGCGGCTACTGGGCCCCAAGCGAGCTATTGGAGCATGGTTTTTATCCGTCTTTGATGTAAGGCTTACTATGGTGTGGTGGTCTGCTATTTTTGCCACTGCCGTGGTAATTTTCCCACTGATGTATCGCACCGCCAGAGGCGCACTTGAGGCTTTCGACGAAAATCTTGCGGATTCTGCCCGATGTTTAGGGCGTTCCAACTCCTACATATTCTGGCGAATCCGCATGCCTGTTTGCAAGCAGGGGATCCTGGCCGGAACGGTTCTCGCCTTCGCCCGAGCCTTGGGAGAATACGGCGCAACCAGCATGGTGGCAGGCTACACCCCCGGCAAAACTGCCACCATATCCACTACAGTTTATCAGCTTTGGCGCACCAATGACGATGCTCTGGCCTTCCGCTGGGTGCTGGTGAATCTGGGAATTTCCTTTGTGGTGCTTCTGGCTGTGAACCTCCTGGAGAAAAAGCAGCCAAAGAAGAAAGGGGGGCAAATAAATGACCCTGTATGTAGACATTGAGAAAAGGTTGGGAAACTTCTGTTTACAGGTAAAATTTCAGGCAGAAAACGAAACCCTGGCGCTCCTTGGGGCTTCCGGCTGCGGCAAAAGCATGACCTTGCGGTGCATTGCAGGCATCGAAAAGCCGGACAAAGGCAAGATCATTTTAGACGGTGTGACCCTTTTTGATTCGGAACGAAAAATCAATTTGCCGCCCCAGAAGCGCTTTGTGGGACTGCTGTTTCAAAACTACGCCCTGTTTCCCCACATGACGGTGGAAGAAAACATCCTTGCCGGTGCTGGGCGCGAAAGAGAAAAGCAAAACAGGCTTGCCCTGGTTTCTTCCATGATGGAGCGGTTCGGGCTGACTGAGTACCGCAGCCGCCTCCCCCATGAGCTTTCAGGTGGGCAGCAGCAAAGAGTCGCTCTGGCCCGGATTCTGGCTTCCCAGCCGAGAAGCTTGCTGCTGGATGAGCCCTTCTCGGCACTGGACAGCCATTTGCGGTTTCAAATGGAGGGCGAACTGCGAAAAGTCATAAAAGAATACGGAAAGGCTGTGGTTCTGGTGTCCCATGACCGGGATGAGGTGTACAGAATGAGCCGCAGTATTGCGCTTATGGGTCATGGGACGATTGATGCTGTAGGCACGAAAGAACAAATTTTTACCAATCCCGGAACTGTAAATGGTGCAAGGCTCACGGGTTGCAAAAATATCTCCCGGGCAAGGGTACTGAAAGATGGGCGCATCTTTGCAGAAGACTGGGGTATTGCCTTAAAGACCCCAACTGCCCCTGAGTGGACAGATGCTCTGGGAATCCGGATGCATGATATAAAAGTAGGTTCCAGTGAAAACTGCTTCTCCTGCCGCGTTTTGGAGGAAGTTGAGCAGCCCTTCTCCTATACACTCACGGTGGGCCCCATAGATGCCGCACTTGGCAAGCCCATAGACGTGCAAGTATCCAAAGAATTCTGGAACGAAAACCGAAAAGAAATTCTGGACATATCCATCCCCCCGGAGTCTATACTGCTTCTGCGGGATGAAACGAGGAAGGAAACATAATATGAAAAAAGTGAATGTGGAAAATGCCATTGGCATGGAGCTTTGCCACGATATTACCGCCATGCGGGACGGCTTCAAGGGAGCTGCCTTCAAGCGGGGACATATCATTACAGAAGCGGATATTCCCAACCTTTTGGACTTGGGCAAGCGGACTGTTTTCGTTTGGGAAGAAAATGCAGGAGAGATTCATGAAGAAGATGCCGCCCGGCGCATGGCGGCTATGGCCCCTGTGGAAAAGGCACGGTATACAGAGCCCTCCGAAGGAAAGGTTCTCCTGTTTGCAGAGGAGCGAGGAATGTTCCGGGTGAACAAGCCCCTTTTAAGCAAGATCAATGCCATTGGGGACATTACCATTACCACCCTGCCTGACCACTATCCGGTAGAGGTGGGGGCTCGCCTGGCTTCCATGCGTATTGTGCCCCTTGTGACTCAGGAAGAACAGATCATAAAAGCAGAGCGGCTTTGCAAGGGTGAAAAACTTCTGAATCTGCGGCCTTACAAGCACAAAAAAATCGGTGTTATTATTACCGGGTCGGAGGTCTATTCCGGGCGGATTCAGGATAAGTTCCAGCCGGTTGTAAGAGCGAAAATGAAGCACTATCCCAGTGAAATCTTAGGCGCTACCATTTGCGATGACGATTTGGATATGATCGTAAACGCTGGAAAGGCATACTTAGCCCAGGGAGCAGACTTCCTGATCTTCACCGGGGGTATGTCCGTTGACCCGGATGATCTGACCCCATCTGCCATAAGGAAATTGGGAGCGGAGATCGTGAGCCATGGCGTACCCTCGCAGCCGGGAAATATGACACTGGTTGCCTATTTGGGGGATATTCCCATTCTGGGTGTGCCCGGTGCGGCCATCAGCCTGCCCACCACCATTTTCGATGTGCTTCTGCCCCAAATCTTTGCAGGAGATCGGCTGACCAAAGAAGAACTCCTGAACCTTGCAGAAGGGGGGCTGTGCCAGATGTGCAAGAGCTGCCACTACCCCAACTGCACCTTTGGCAGGTACTAATATGACGGATCGTTTTGGACGGGAAATTACCTATTTGCGGCTTTCTGTGACGGAGCTGTGCAATCTGCGCTGCCGGTACTGTATGCCGGAGTCAGGAATCTGTAAAAAGGCACATGAGGATATGCTGACAGAAGACGAGACGGTGCAAGCTGTGGAAGCTTCAGCCTCTTTGGGAATCAAAAAGCTGAGGATTACCGGGGGCGAACCTCTTGTAAAGCCCAATATTTTGTCTATCTGTAAGCGGTGCGCCCAAGTGGACGGGATTGAGGAAGTGTGCCTGACCACCAACGGAACTCTCCTTGAAAATCTGGCTAAGGCCCTAAGGGAAGCCGGGGTCAGTCGTGTAAACATAAGTCTGGACACCTTGAACCCCGAAAAATATGCTGAGATTACAAGAAGGGGCACTCTTGAAGATGCCTTAAAGGGCTTGGAAGCGGCACTGGTGGCAGGATTCCAGAAGGTAAAGGTCAATGCCGTACTGATTGGCGGCTTTAATGACAGCGAAATACCGGGGCTTTGTGAGCTGACCCGGAAGTACCCGGTGGATGTCCGGTTTATTGAGCTGATGCCCATGACGGAAGGGTTTTCCCCGGATGCCTTCACTCCGTGCAGTCGGGTGCTAGATGTGATGAAGGAAGCTGCTCCCCTGCCTGCTGACGGCGGCGTCGCCAAACTGTACCGTCTGCCGGGGGCTTTGGGAAATATCGGCCTCATCAGCCCCATCAGCAGCCACTTCTGCGGCAGCTGCAACCGTCTTCGGCTCACTGCGGACGGCAAAATTAAAGCCTGCCTCCACAGCAGCAAGGAAATTTCCATCAAGGGTCTTTGCCGTGAGGAAATGCAGGAAAAGTTCCTGCAAGCCATAGAAGAAAAACCCCTTTGCCATGGGGAGCTGACAGGAAGCAGCCCCAGCAAAGCAGGCAGAAGCATGAACCAGATCGGAGGCTAGAACCATGGATTTTACCCATTTTAATGAAGACGGCAAGGCAAAAATGGTAGATGTAGGTGAAAAGGCAATTTCCTGCCGCACTGCCATTGCCGTAGGTCTGGTTTTGGTAAACAAAGACACCTTCGCCCTGATCCAATCCGGTGGAATGAAGAAGGGAGATGTGCTCACAGTTGCCCAGATTGCCGGCATTATGGGAGCAAAACGCACCCCCGATCTCATTCCCATGTGTCATCCCCTGATTTTAGACGGCATTGATCTGCGGCTGACCCTGGACGAAGCGCAGTGCGCCGTAAACATTGAGGCCACTGTAAGCTGCACCGGGAGAACCGGGGTGGAAATGGAAGCTCTCACCGCCGTGACCACCGCCGCTCTCACTGTCTACGATATGTGCAAGGCAGTGCAGAAGGATATGTTGATTACAGACATTCGCCTGCTGGAAAAGACCGGGGGCGTTCATGGTGACTACTACAGGGAGGATAAGAAAGCATGAATTACAGAGCGGCAGTGATTACCGTCAGCGACAAGGGCTATCAGGGGTTGCGGGAAGACACCAGTGGCCCGGCTCTGGTAAAAATGCTGACGGATGACGACTGGGAGGTGGTACACACCGCCATGATCCCCGACGATTTTGAGAGAATCAAGGCTGAGCTTCTCCTATGCGCCGATGAAAAGCGCATTCCTCTGGTGCTCACCACAGGGGGAACCGGGTTCTCCCCCAGAGATATTACCCCGGAAGCCACTCTGGCTGTTGTGGAGCGGCTGACACCGGGCATCCCGGAGGCCATGCGGGCTGAGAGTATGCGTATCACCCCCAAGGGGTGCCTCTCCCGAAGTGCCGCAGGGATTCGGAAAACAACCCTGATCGTGAATCTGCCCGGAAGCGAAAAGGCCGCCAGGGAGAACCTGGGAGCAGTCATAGGGGCACTGAAGCATGGGATTGATATGCTGCTGTCGGAAGGGTCTGCTGATTGCGGCACACCGGCAAAATAATACTGCGTATAAAAATGCACTCCCTAAAACAAGGAAGTGCATTTTTTCATATCAGCGCATATGTTTCCAGCCGCAGTTATCCTCAATAAATCTTGGCAAAGAATCTATATAATCCAAGTCGAAGCAATAGTACGCCAGGTAGACTATTTCACAGGTTTCGTCATTTGTTCCAATAAATATCAGCCGTTTGGGATAATATACCTCCTTGCCATACTCGCCATCCACAGATAATGTGCGGAAGAAAAAACCGTCAACCTCTGCAAAAGGCTCGCAGTCGCCAATATCACTGTCATTATCCCACGGCTCACTCTGGAAGATGTACCGCTCAGAAAGATCGCTCTTTTGTCTATCATATTCTTCCTTGCTGTAGCTGCAAAAAAGGGCATCCGCTTCGTCTGTGAAAACACCGGATTGCACATAGTCATAATATTTCAGTTCTTGCGTATCCCCCAACTCTGTCAGTTCCGGCATATAAATGTACTCACTTTTCATGTCCTCATAGGGTGCTAAAACATCATCATTCCTATAAACAAGGATCCATTTACCGGGAAACAGAACAGATAAAAACAGGATGGTGAGCATGAAGGACACAAGCATAAACACCAGTGCCATGGTTTTCGCCCAAACTGGCCAGCGCGAAAAGATTACCAGAAATAGAAGTCCCAGGGCTATAACAGGAAGCACCGCATAGAGAATCCAGTATGCCCAGCGTGTTATCAGGCCATCCATGCACTGAATCATTCCCGTAATGATAAAGGTAAGCGGAACGATGGATGTTAAAACCATGGCCAAAATTCGGGGTTTTGTAAAACGGTCTTTATATTTCATAAAATCTCCACCTCTTAGGTGAAATAATATCAGCCGATCAGCTTCCGTTTGATATTTCGCAGTGTGCTTTTGGTGTTACTACCGGCAAACTTCTCATAGAGGTCAAAATTACTGAATGTGCCGCCATCCTCGGAAGACCAGCCAATGAGCCACTTGTTTTTCAGTTCATCGCTCAGGTTATCACTACCCGACCGGTAGCGGAACACATGGTAGACCTCTTTTTTGAACAAATAGGTAATTTTTCCCAAATACTCGATCTCGTCCGGTTGCTTGCCCAGCTCCGTAGGGTAGGTCAGCCAGTGAACCATATCGCTTTTGGCAAGGTTTTCCGGGGTTGCCAGGGCTTTGGGGAACAGGTCGGTCTTTCCGTACTGCTGCAAAAGCTTATAGGTCAGATCAGCAAACCCCAAGTCCTGCGCCAGAGGAAGGACAGTCTGGGCAGTTACCTGTTCTTTCAGGAAAAGGAGGGTGCTGAGGGCGTAGTAGCCAATATGGCTGTTGCCCAGGTTCAGAACCCTTTCCAAAATGGCAGGCAGATTCTTTCCCGGGAAATAACGGCACACATCTGTCATCATTTCTACATTGGCAAGGGCATCTTCTGAAAGCTCGGCGGCATTCAGATAGCGGTTAAAGTCAGATTCCATGAAGTCGGTAACAGCGGCAATGGCCTCTGGCTCCATTTTGGCAAGATGATCCTTAAAACGGAACAGCCCTGCATAGAATTTGCCCCGGTGGTATTCATCCTCAATGCCATCCAGAATCTTTAGGATCTCCTCAACCTGGGCTTTTGAGATCCACTCCCCAGCAAAAGCTTTATCCAGAGCCATTTCCAAGGTTAGCTGGCTCTCCATAAGCTTGACAAAAGCATGGATTTTTACAAGCTCATAGGGCGGCACATCCTCCTGCCCCGGGCAAAGGTGCATCATAAGGCGAATGAGCATATCACCGCAGATGAATATGCTGTCTTTTTCTTTGTAGGTCTTAGCAGCAAGGACATCACGGGTATAGTCCGGCATAGCTTCATAGATATAACTTAAAATTGCCTCTTTTTCCTTGGGCTCTACAGGGCCTTTGGCGGCAGAAAACGCACGGAGCAACAATTCTAAAAACTGCCGCTTTTCGTTGTAATCGACGGTTTTTAATCTTTCAATAATGGGAGTCAGGGTAGACATTTGACACTCCTCCTTTTCTTCATTATAGCACAAGTATAAAAGGATTGCAAGGATTGCAAGGTGAACTTGAAAGTTGAAATATAGGCACATCCATGGTATAATCGCAATAATACACAAGGGGGTGCGCCTATGGCTGCCACAAATAAGCAATTTCAAATATCTCTGCCCCAGCTGGTGCGGCAACTGCTGTTTTCCTGGCTGCTGGCTGTTTTGATCGAATACATACTCCTGCCCAGTGAGCTTCGCAGTCTTACAGAGCTGGAGGGACTTAGCTATATGTCCCTTCCCCGGGTGGTACTGATTACCCTTTCCGGGACTGTGCTTTTGTTCATGGCCTCTCAGTTTGCCCCCATTTTAAGGCCGGAACGGTGGGGTATGCCCATTGTCTTTGGAGCATTGGCAACCCTGAATCTGGTAGCCTCCTTCTCCTGGGCATTTTTGACTGCGTGCCTGCTGATTTGGGGTGCTTTGGGAGTTTACTGCATCCGGGGCTGGAACAGCTCCCAAGAGCCGGATCAGGCGGAAGCAAAGGGAAAAGCAAAGTGGAAATGGGTCACGGCCACCCTTGCTTTCCTGTTTTTCCTCTTTGTGAGTCTGTGGACTGTGACTCGAATTTATAGCTACAGCACCCCCACCTTCGATTTTGGCATCTTTGCACAGATGTATCACAACATGGCAGAATCCGGCCTGCCCATGACTACGGTGGAACGGGATGGGCTTCTGTCCCACTTCCATGTGCATATGTCCCCCATTTACTATTTGCTTCTGCCCATCTACTGGCTTTTCCCCTATCCCGCTACCTTGCAGATCTTGCAGGCAGCAGTCATGACCTCTGCAGTGATTCCCCTTTGGAAACTGGGCAAGCACTATGGGTTAAAGGATCCGCCCACAACGCTTTTGTGTGCTGTGCTTCTGCTGTTTCCTGCCTTCTCCGGCGGCGCAAGCTATGACATTCACGAAAACTGCTTCCTCACCCCTCTGATCCTATGGCTATTTTACGGCGTTTCTAAGAAAAATACACTCCTTACCGGCATTTTTGCTGTGCTGACCCTCACGGTCAAAGAGGATGCGGCAGTATATGTGGCAGTGATCGCCCTGTGGGTAACAGTCAAGAGTCTTCTGAAATGGAGAAAGGAAAACCTGAGAGAACTGGTCACCGGCCTTTCCCTTCTGGCTTTCTCCCTTCTGTGGTTCTTCTGCACCACAAAATTCCTTGCCACTGTGGGCGACGGTGTCATGACCTACCGGTATGACAACTTCATGTATGACGGTTCCTCTTCCCTCATAACTGTCATTAAGTCGCTAATCCTCAATCCCTTAAAGGCCCTTTATGAGTGCGTTGACCCGGAAAAGCTAAAGTACATCGGCCTGACCATGCTGCCTCTTTTGGGCCTGCCCTTGCTTACCCGGCGGTACGAGCGATATATTCTCCTGATTCCCTATTTGCTGGTAAACCTTATGTCGGATTACCAGTATCAGCATGATGTATTCTTCCAGTATAACTTCGGGTCTGCGGCATTTTTGCTGTTCCTCACTGTGATGAATCTGGCAGACATGAAACTCCCCTTCCAAAAGCTGACCGCTCTGGTTCTTTGCACCGCCATCAGTGCCGGGTGCTTCTGCTCTGTAATCGTACCCAAGGCCAAATACTATCCGGAAATCTACCTGGAATATCGGGAGCATTATACTCAGATTCGGGAAACCCTCTCCTGCATCCCGGAGGATGCTTCCGTCACTGCCGCAACCTTCTACACCACACAGCTGTCCCAGAGAGAGGTACTTTATGACATCCGCTATGCCGCATGGGAGAATGTGCTGCAAACAGAATATGTGGTGCTGAAAAAGTCCTCCACCGGGGATTTCAAAAAGTACAAAACCAATGGACAGAATAATGGCTTTGAGAACCTCATTCAAAAGCTGGAAGCCAATGGCTACAGCCTCTATGAGCAGATGGGCACAACAGTGCTGATCTATAAAAAAGGCTGATAAAACAAGGCAGACCCTCCAAAATCGGTGGGTCTGCTTTTGTGTATAGCTGCACCCTCTTTGGAATATCCTTATAAAAAGGGGGTCAAGCCATGAAAAAACCGTTGTGCCGCTGGCAGCTTGCAGGGTTCTTATTCACCTCGGCAGCTGGAACGCTGCTGCATTTTCTGTATGATTGGAGTGGGCAGAGTATCCTGATCGCTCCATTCTCCGGGGTCAATGAGTCCATCTGGGAGCATATGAAGCTGCTATACTTCCCTATGTTGGTCTTTGCGGTGATTGAGAGTATCTATTGGAAGGAAAAGCCGAAGAATTTTTGGTGCATGAAGCTCCTGGGTTTTCTTTTTGGACTGCTCCTGATTCCGGCTCTTTATTACACCTATACCGGGGCTTTGGGGGTGTTCCGGGACTGGGTGAATATTTCCATCTTCTTCCTGTCCGCTGGGGCAGCCTATTTATTGGAATGTCACGGGATGAAGTATGGAAAGGGGTGCTGCATTTCCTCCGTTGCGGCGGTTACGGTCATGGCACTCATAGGGCTGACCTTTGTGCTGTGGACGTTCCGACCACCGCTCTTGCCCCTGTTTCAAGACCCGGTCAGTAGGGGTTATGGGATCGGATAAATGAAAGACGGCAAGGAGCAATCCCTGCCGTCTTTTTCTTTAGATGTTTCTCAGGTCCAGTAAGGAGCAGTCTTCCCTGCGGGCGATCTCTGCCAAGTCCTCAAACTCGGCCTTGCTCCGCTTTGTGCCGTAGCCAGTGGAAATCTTTCTTCTCACCGTGCCGTGGGCAGTTTCCTCGGTGGTAAACTCCCGCTCCAGTGTATAGCGGTGCATGACACTTTCCCGGATGCCCAGAGTGGTGGTGTGTCTGAACATTTCTCGAACTATGACTTCCCTGTCCTGCTGCTTGCAGAGAACAGTGAGCAGGATGCCGGGGCGGTTTTTCTTCATAGAGATCGCCGTGGTGAACACATCCAAAGCCCCGGCAGCAAAAAGCCGCTCCTGGGCAAAGCCAATCTCTTCACCGGTCATATCGTCTAAATTGCAGGAAAGCTCCACAATGTCATCGGTCTTTTCAGCCGTATCTCCCAGCATGGCACGGACACAGTTCGCCGCAGGGAAGTCCTTTTTACCCATGCCGTAGCCAATGCGCTGCACAGACATGGGGGGCAGAGGCCCAAATTCTGTAACAAAGGTTTTCAGCAGAGCTGCGCCGGTGGGGGTGCAGAGCTCGCCCCGAATGTCCCCGGAGTAGATGGGCACACCCCGAAGAATGAAGGCTGTAGCCGGGGCAGGCACAGGCAAAATGCCGTGGGCACAACGCACCTGACCGCTGCCCACATGAATGGGAGAGGCATAGACCTTCTGAGGATTCAGCTTGTCCATGAGATAGCAGAAAGCAGAAATGTCCGCAACCGCATCCATGGTGCCAACCTCATGGAAGTGGATTTCCTCCACAGGGACTCCATGGGCATGACTTTCTGCCTCCGCAATGAGGGTGTAGACTGCCAGAATCCGCTCCTTCACTTCCTGAGGAAGGTGCATATGGCTGATGATGTGGGCAATGTCCGCAAGGCGGCTGTGGTGATGGTCATGATGGTGGTGATGCACGTGGTCGTGATCATGATTATCGTGATGATGGTCATGGTGGTCGTGCATATGCTCATGCTCTTCCTGCTCGCCCACCATAACACGGACATGGCTTCCCAGAATGCCGCACTTTGCTGTCTTTTCCAGGTAATAACGGACACCGGGGATGCCCAGACCGTTTAGTTCCTCCAAGGTTGCCCCAGGGTCATCAAACAGCTCCAAAAGGGCGGCAGTGAGCATATCCCCCGCCCCACCCATGGGGCAATCAAAATACAAAACCCTCATTTCTTTTCCTCCATGTGGTTGATCATGCCGGCAAGGTAGCCTGCACCGAAGCCGTTATCAATGTTCACCACAGACACACCGCTGGCGCAGGAGTTGAGCATGGACAGAAGGGCTGCAACACCCCCAAAAGCCGCGCCATAGCCAATGCTGGTGGGGACAGCGATCACCGGGCAGTCAACCAGACCGCCAACAACACTGGCAAGAGCCCCTTCCATGCCTGCAATGGCAATGACTACGGAGGCATTCATCAGTTCTTCAGCATGGTTGAGAAGGCGGTGAAGCCCCGATACACCTACATCATAGAGTCGGGTTACCAGGTTGCCCAAAAACTCGGCAGTGAGCGCGGCTTCCTCAGCAACAGGAATATCACTGGTACCACCGGTAGCGACTACAATAGTGCCCAAGCCGGAAGGGGCAGCACATTGGCCTAAAATGCCAACCTTGGCTTCCTTATGATATGTAATGGGCTTGTGCGCCAAAATCCTGGCTGCTTTCTCCTCATCCAGACGGGTAATAAGCACATTAGTCTGTCCGTTGCGCTCCATGGACTCCAAAATGCCAATGATCTGTTCCGGAGTCTTCCCGGCTCCGTAGATCACCTCGCCCGCCCCCTGGCGCACCTTCCGGTGCAAATCCACCTTGGCAAAGCCTATATCCTCAAAGGGCTGCTTCTTTAATTGCAGGACGGCTTCCTCCACAGAAACCTCTCCCTTCTGTACCCCTTCCAAAATATCTCGAATGTCTTTATTCATGGCGAACCTCCAAATCCAAAAGGACGGCAGTATAGTCTTTTTTCAGTGTGTTCAAAACTTCTTCCCGGTGCTGCAAAAGTGTGGGGAGCTGGCTGCCCGTTATCTGCAGCCGTGCCGCAGTACCAAAAAGACGAATGCGGAAATCTGTAAAGCCCTTAGACTTCAGGTATTCCTCAGCCCGTTCTGTGCGCTCCAGCTTCTCCGGGGTTATTTCTTCCCCGGTGGGAATCCTGGTTGCCAAGCAGGCATAGGCGGGCTTATTATGAGTGAAAAGTCCTGCCTCTAAAGAAAGTCTGCGAATTTCCGTCTTGGTCAGGCCGCACTCCCGAAGGGGCGAGCGCACACCCAACTCCCTGAGAGCCCGCATACCGGGGCGGTCGGAGGCATCGTCAGAGGCATTGGTGCCATCTATGAGAAGGGTGAAACCATCTTCCTGTGCAGCCTGGGCAATAGCCTGAAAGATCAGTTGCTTGCAGAAATAGCAGCGGTCTTTGGGGTTTTCCCGAACCTTAGAGCAGGACAGAACATCCAGAGAAATAGTCTTCATTTCTGCCCCCAGCTCACGGGCCAGGCGCAGAGCATCTTCGTATTCAAATTGGGGCTGGAAGGGAGTTTTTACATAATAGGCCTTCACCTTTGCTCCGTACTTCCCGGCGGCATAAAGTAGATAGGCAGAATCCACGCCCCCGGAAAAAGCCAGGGCAGCATGAGGGTTTTCCTTAAAAAAATCACAAAGATCCATAGACCGTACCTCAACAAACTTTCTCATATTATACTAACACAAAGGAGGTAAAAAGGAAAGAAAAAAATACTTTTTCCGGAATTTTTCGAAAACTCCTTGACTTTTTGATCAAAATGTGTATAATATTTCCGAATTGAACAATGCCTTATCAAGAGTGGTGGAGGGAACGGCCCGATGAAGCCCGGCAACCTGTTAATTCAAGGTGCCAAATCCGGCGTATGACGAAAGATGAGGGGTCACTAGATGGCGTTCCGAGTCTGCGGAGCGTCCTTTTTTATACCCGATTTGTCTTAGCCCTGCTTTTGAAAGGAATTTACCGAAAAAGAAAGGACTTTAACTATGGAAAAGAGATTATTTACTTCCGAATGTGTTACCACCGGTCATCCCGACAAGGTCGCTGACCGCATTTCTGACAGCATTCTCGATGCCTGTCTTGCCCAAGATCCCGATTCCCGTGTAGCCTGCGAAACTCTGGTCACTACCAACTTCTGCTGCATCTCCGGCGAGATCACCACCAAGGCTCAAGTAGATTACGAAGCCATTGCCCGCCGTGTAATCGGTGAAATCGGCTACAACCAGCAGGGCGAAGGCTTCTGCGCTGACTGCGTAGAGGTTGTCTGCCGCATCCATACCCAGTCCCCCGACATTGCTCTGGGCACCAACGACGAAGTTGGCGGCGCAGGTGATCAGGGTATGATGTTTGGCGGCGCTTGCAACCAGACTCCTGAGCTGATGCCCCTGCCCATTGCCATGTCCCGGGCGCTGACCAACCGGCTCACACAGATGATCGCAGAAAATCCCAACCTCCGTCCCGACGGCAAGGCACAGGTCACTATTGAGTTTAACGAACAGGGCGAGCCCATTGGGGTGGATAC
>JAZQXK010000075.1:0-4378 GCA_045632785.1 Faecousia sp. | reverse complement strand
AAGAACATATGAATGTTAAATCGGACAGAAAGAAATGTTTAAGCATGATGCTAACAGACTATCACAATATTGGCTACTCCGATACTTTGATAGATCAAAGTAAACCATCTTACTATTAAAGTTCAGAGGCTTTGACTAATTTAGTAGGCGGGAATACCGTAGCCCAGAATTTCAAAATAGCCGATGGAGTAGATTCCCTGAGCGCAAGAATCATCATAGTTTCCCTCGATGGTGTAGACATAACCGTCTTCGACCTTTTGGACGATGCCCACATGGTCAGAAAGGCCATCCTGCATCCCAGTTTTGCCGTCTTTGGTATCATGGTCGAAAAATATGAGCATACCGGGAATCGGCGTTTCCTCTCCGCCGATCCATTGATCTCGCTGACGGAACCAGCGAACGCCCTGCACGCAACCTGCGAATTTGGGGATGATGCCTGCTTCAATATAGCCACATTCATTGGCACACCAAGATACAAAGCAAGCACACCAAGCCACATGGTTGTCAAAACCATACCAGCTCCAATAAGGCTGTCCTCCCACATTGCCGATCTGGGATTCCGCAACAGCTACGATCTGTGCATCCGGGGCGTGTATGCCGTAGAGAACAGCAGACCATAGGGAGGCGTTCTCCTCCTGCAGAAGCTCGTTCAGCATTTGCTTCTGGTCTTCTGTAAAGCCATACTCATAAGCCATGGTGGTGGCGGTTTTGTGGGAGACTGTGATGTACAGTGTGGTGACAGTTTCCGTTGTCTCTGTGGTAATGATATTGCCATGCTCATCCGCTTCTTCCAGAATTACAATCTCCTCTGTGGTTTCCACATAATGATGGATTTGGTTCATAGCCCAGAAGATTTCCTCCAGCATGGCCTTTTTCGTGCTGTACATGGATGCAACATCCTGTGGATTATTGGGATCTGTGTTGACTTTTACCGCATAGACAGATAATACCTCCGGCCATACTGCACGGGAGCCGGAGGTTTCCATTTTGTCATGGACCGTCATGTTCCGAATTGTGTCCAGCGAGGATTGATACTCCATGTTGATCTCCTGAACAACACCCCTCATAGTCATGGCCGATCCGGTATCTTCGCTGGAAAAGAAGATGCCATAGCAAGAACCGACAATCAGCGCAACCAGCATAATGACGATAATAATAACCACGGCCACCCAGCCGCCTGCGGCGATCGCAGCGATTAGTTCTTTCGCAGCGGCGATAATGGCCTTAACAGCCGAGGCAACTGCTTTGGCTACGACCTTGGCGGCTGTTACTGCTGCTTTCGTTGCTGCCCGCGCAAACTGTATTGCCTTCTCCGTGGCCTTGGCAGCAGCCTGGGCAGACTTCTGGGCGGCTTTCGCGGTTTCCTGTGCTGTTTTAATGGCTACCTTGGAAGATTGCTCTGCTGTTTTAACCGCCTTTTGCGAGCCCTTTACAGACCGCTCGACCGTCTTTGCAGATTGATCTGCCGTGCGCTTCGCCTGTTTAATTGTCCTCTCGGTTTTTTGAATGGCTCGGATGGAATTGTTCTTCTGGCGGGATAAGTGCCGCATGCGCTGTTCTTTCCCTGTGGCCTCCGTGTTACCTCCGGCAGATGTCCGTCCTGCAGAATTTCTTCCTTGTTGACTTCCGGGAGGCTTTTCGGAATTGTTACCTTCCGGGTCTTGCTGCCTTTGATTTGCTTCTGCCTTTCGCTTCTCACGGAACTTTTGAAGAGCAGACTTTCCGGCGTGGTACGCATCCTTGCTTGTGTCCACAACAATGTGCCCGCCCTCTGTCGCAACATCCTCCATGCCATTTTGCAGCTTGTCATCGGCATACTCGGAGGGAGTTACTTGTCCGTCATCGGTTAAGTTCTGTATTTGGTCTGCAGTGCGGACAATTGCCTTTTTCATGTGATCTGAAAGATCTGCGGCCCGGTCAACAGTTTTTACTGTCTTTTCTCCGGTCTGCCTTAACTTAATGTCTTTCGTCACAGATTCCCCCTTTCATAGTCAGGGCAGGCTAAGAGGCCTGCCCTTTTGCGAACACACCCTCACCGGGTTTGGTAGTCATCAGCTCATAGAGCTTTGTGTTCTTGGGGAAACGGTTGACGAAGGGAACCAAAGCAGCACCATATTTAATGAGGCCGCAGCCGGCTTCAGCGTTGGTGATAAAGCTCATCTGCTCTCCGGAAATGTTCAGGAGCTTGCCCAGCTTCTCACGGTCTGATGCGGCTTGGTTCAGCATGACAATAAACTCGGAGTTACTGAGCATGGTGCGTGCCTGACCGGAATCCAGCAGATATTCCACATTCTGCGTAATGGCAGTAGGATAGGCGTTGCGTTTGCGGAACTGCCGCCATGCGGAGTTGAAGAACGCAGCAGAGAACTCGTTCTCAAAAACAACATGGAACTCGTCAATGAACACATGGGTGCGCTTCCCCCGCTTCCAGTTGAGGGTAACACGGTTCAGCATGGTGTCCGTAATAACCAGCAGGCCTGCAGGTTTCAGTTGAGAACCAAGGCCACGAATATTAAACACTGTTGCACGCTTTTCCAGGTCTACATTACTGCCATGTCCGAAAATATCCAGAGAACCGGTGGTAAACAATTCCAAGGCAAGGGCAATATCCTTTGCCTGCGATTCAGGCTGTTCCAGCAGTTTCAGCCGCAAAGTGGACAGTGTGGGCGTATAGCCGGATTCCTTGGCCTCTTTGTAAACGGCGGCAACACAGCGGTCGATGATGGACTTGTGCTGAGGACCGACACCCTTCTTGTCGATCTGCTCAATCAAGGACATGATAAACTGGGACTTGACCACAATGGGGTCACTCTCGCCGTAGCCGTCAACCATGTACATGGCGTTCAGCTTATCCCTGCCACCGGCTTCCAGAGAGATAACTGCTGCATCAGGGCACAAGGCTTTCACAAGAGGGCCATATTCGTTCTCCGGGTCACAAATCATGATTTCATCCTTGGTGGAAAGAAGTAAGTTGGCGATCTGCTGTTTGGTCAGGAAGGACTTGCCTGCACCGGGAACGCCCAGCAGCATGGAAGACTGGTTCAACAGGTACTCCTTATTGCAGAGAATCAGGTTGTTGGAGATTGCGTTCTGCCCATAGTACATTCCGCCCTTGTCCTGGATCTCCTGCACCTTAAAGGGCATGAATACTGCCAGAGATTCTGTAGTGAGGGTCCGGAAGGCGTTGATCTTCCGGACACCGATAGGCAGAACGGTTTTCAGTCCGTCCATCTGCTGATAGTTCAAAGTGGCAATCTGGCACATCCGATTCTGGGCGATGTTCTTTAGTGCCTCCGTTTCGTTGTCCAGCTCTTCCTTGCTGTTGGCGGTGATAACCATGGTAATAACGACAAGCATCATCCGTTGGTCACGGGTGGTCAGGTCATACAGGAACTCCTTTGCCTCTTTCCGCTGCAGTTCCATATCATAGGGAATCTCTGCGGAGAAGTTGTTGTTCTTGCGCTGCCTGCTCAGCCGGCGGTCGATGTTGGTTTCCACAGCCAGCAGCCGGCGTTCGACTTCCCGGACTGCTTCATCCGTGGGGATGGGGACAATATCAATGGACAGCATCATGTCCTTACTCAAGCTGGTAAGCTCGTCGATCATATCATCCTTAACAAAAGATGCCAGATCCTTCAAGTAAAGGACTCTGGCATAGCGATCTCCAAGCTTCAAATAGTCGCCGTGTTTTTCTACATAGTCGGGACAAATATAATCCCGGAAGTCATGCCCTCGGCGAATGAAATTGGACATATCAAAGTGGAACATATCACTTTCACCGGGGCGATAAAAGTTGTGGAGAATACGAAGTCTTTCATCCGTGCTGATCTCCACACAACGGGAGCCCAGCGTCGCAAACCGGGTGCTGAGTTCGGGACCGACTCTGGAAAAGTACAGCCTTGCTTCCTGAATGTTCTTCTTGGCAACGGAAACGGTAATATACTTCTCCTGCATAATACCATTGCTGCCCACAGTCAAATCCAGAAGCATTTCGTTGTGTTCCTGTCGGTACTGATCCTGCTCGTCACCCTGCATAGGCATCAGCACAGATTCCTCAAAGTCCCAGCGGTTCATGCGATGGTTGTTGATGGTGATCTTGGTGCTGGCACCGGCATCCAGACCGTTGAGTATGGCGGAGTAATCAAAGAACATCTGCTTTTTATCGTCCAGGGATGCCACTTGGTAGTTAATATCCGTGAACCGGTAGACCTTGGAATACTTGTTGCCGGAACGGAAGATGCCGTCTTTCCAGATGCAGTCAATGGGGATCAGGTCCTGCACCTTGCGCGGGATGCGGTACTTTTCCTTTTCCTGTGCAAAAAGCCTTTTCATAGATTTCAGCATATTGGGGTTATTCCTCCTTCTTCGTAGATTCGAT
>JAZQXK010000074.1:0-2643 GCA_045632785.1 Faecousia sp. | reverse complement strand
CCGGGAACGGTAAAGACCTGCTCGATGATAATGCTGCCGGTGAGGATCTCTGCCATGGAAACTGCCAGAAATGTAATGACCGGAAGCAGGGCGTTCTTCAGCACATGGGAGAACAGAATCTCCCGGCGAGAGCATCCACGGCTTTGGGCAGTAATTACATAATCCCTGCCCAATTCCTTCTGGATGGAACCACGGAGCATTTTGACGGCCATGGCAATTCTGGGAACGGCAATAGAAACTGCCGGGAAAACCAGATAGGAGATACAACCCCAGAAGCTGTCTTCATAGGAAACAAAAGCGCCGGGCACAAACATACGGAGAACCAGTCCGCAGACATAGCAAACCAGCATTCCCAGGAAGAAAGCGGGAATGCTCATAAAAAGCTGATTGGTAATGACCACAGTTTTATCCCCCGCGGAGCTGCGGATGCTTCCTGCAAGTGTGCCCAGAGGAATAGACAAAACCACAGTAAAGAGGAAGGACAGGAGCGTTAGCAGGGCTGTAACCGGAAGTTTTTCGCCTATAAGTTGGGCAACCGGAAGTTTATAGCTAAAGCTGGTGCCCATATCTCCTCTTACAAAGTCCCACATCCAATTAAAGTACCGAGCCAAAACCGGCTTATCCAGCCCCAACTCAGCCCGCAGTGCTGCCACCGCTTCCGGAGTCGCCTCTGTGCCCAACATTTTGGTGGTAGGATCACCGGGGATAATCTGAAACGCAAGGAAAGCGAGAAGTGAAACCAGAAACAATGTAATAATGAGAGCCAGAGTCTTTTTTATGATAGATTTCAACTTTCTCGCCTCCTTTTATGTTAGTTAGCCTTCATAACGAAGGGTAGACATATCGATAACGTACAGAGGATAGAACTTGAAGCCTGTAAGCTTCGGATTCAGAGCTACGAAGTCTGCCAGATCCTGCAAATATACATTGGCAGCGTTTTCGCTGAGAATCTCCAGGCAGCGCTTATAAAGCTCTGTCTGCTCTTTGTCATCGATACTCTCCCGGGCAGCCTTAAATGTGGCATCGTACTCCGGGTTGTTGTAGTTGATCATATTCTTGCCATTGTCAGAAACCCAACGGTTCAGAAGACTGCCGGCATTGAGGGTGCTGGCATCAAAACCAACAACCGTTGCCTCAAAGTTTCTTCCGCCGTACACATCCTCAACCCAGGTATTCCAATCCACCTGCTGAATAGATGCGGAAATACCCACCGCCTTTAGCTGCTCGGCCAGAACCACCGCCGTGTTTACATGGGGGGTGTAGTTGCTGGGAACAGTAATGGTGAAGCTGAAGCCGTCGGGGTAGCCCGCCTGCGCCAGAAGGGACTTAGCCTTCTCTACATCGTGAGGATATGCAGTTGCCAGAGCAGGATCAAAATACTTGGAAAAAGCAGGATACATGGAAGAACCGACCTTCGTGCCGTGGCCGCCGGCAGTCAGTGCAAGCATGGTATCTACGTCAACAGCATAGCAGAGAGCCTGCCGAACCTCAGCTTTGGAGAACGGCTCAAAGCTGTGATTCAGGTACATGGCCTGCACCAGATTCATTGTTCCTTCCAGGACAGTATAGCCATTGGAGAGATTGTTAATCTGATCGTTGGTCAAGTGGGCAACCAGATCCAAAGCGCCGCTGTTCAGAGAGGTAAACATGGCATTGGCATCCTCGAAAATCTTATAAGTCACCTTGTCAAGGTGTGCCTTCTGTCCATAGTAATCCAGATTCTTTTCCAGAACAATATTGTCCTGCACTCTGCGGGAGGTAAAGCGGAAGGGGCCTGTGCCAATGGGAGCAGTTGCCTGCTGGGCATAGTCCTTAGGCAGGATATACACATTGGCCAAAACGCTGAGGAAATCGCTGTTGGGTTCTGCAAGGGTGATCCGGAAGCTGGTATTGTCCCCATCGTAGCCGGTAACAGCAGAAAGCGCCGCTGCCACAGTGGAATTTACTGTGGTACCGGCGCAGGTTTGGAAGGAATATAAAATGTCTTCATAGGAACAGGTAATTCCATTATGGAATACCACATTATCCCGCAGGGTAAAAACATAGGTCTTGCCGCCATCCAGAATTTTATAGCCGGAGGCAACGGCACAGACATAGTTACCTGTGGAGTCGGGCTTTACCAGTCCTTCAAAAACATTAAACATGACCTCTCGTGTTCCTGCAGCCGTGGAAAGATACGGGTCAAGACAGTCATCCAGGTCCTGAGCGATGCCCACAATGATCTCATTGGTCTGGGCTCGCCCGGAAGAAGGCAATTTTTCGTCGCTGGGGGTCGTACCGCCCGGAGTAGCTTCTCCGCATCCGCCGAGTAAGCTCACCAACAGCACTGCCACCAGGAAAAGTCCAAAAATTTTTTTCATCATTACGGATTCTCCTTCCGCCGCAAAACTTGCGGCGTTACAACAAATAAACTTCTTCTCCCATTATTAAATTGTCGTAAGTATTTTATAGTATTTTGGCTGAGATTGCAATAGGTTTCTGCATAAATTCTTGCAGCCAAAACTTAGTGTAAAATAATCATTGGCAAATAAAAAATGAGAAGGAGCCGAAACTCCCTCCCACTTGTCATCATGTGTTAATATGTAAGTTGTCCAGACAAACATAGAAAGCAGATGACAAGAATGAATATAACACTAAACATTG
>JAZQXK010000073.1:0-2432 GCA_045632785.1 Faecousia sp. | reverse complement strand
TAATGTACTTGCATTTTTACGGAAAGGGGGCTGTTGCTATGTCCGAACAACTGAAAAAGATGCCATGCTGTACGGGTCTGCTGGCCCATGTTGGTGCAAGCAGAGGAGCATCACGCAGAGATAGCAAACTCCCCGGTTGCGAACCGGGGAGTTTGTGCAGTTATGCGTAACAATTTTCTGTGAAGAATTGATATTCGTAGACATTGCCGTTGCGGATGTATTCGATCATACAGGACAGGGGACGGTTCCGCACACAGGACAGGGGACGGTTCGAGACCACTGAAAAAGTCATAAAAAGTAGAGAAAGTGGTCAGAATATGGTATAATGGAAGCATCAAAGAGCAAAGGAGCCAACAAAGATGCTTCGGAAAGAAACAGAACGGCAGCAGAGCTTTCATTGTCTGCTGTATGATAAGATCCCTGAGAATCACCTGCTCAAAAAAGTAGACCGTGCTGTGGATTTTAGCTTCATCAATGAACTTTTAGAGGGTAGCTACTGCAAGAACTTCGGTAGACCGGCCAAGGAACCGGAGTTAATGATGAAGCTGCTGTTATTGCAGTATCTTTACGGTCTGTCCGATGTTCGTGTAATCGAAGAAGCAAGCTACAATCTGGTTTATCTTTGGTTTTTAGGGTTGAACCCGGAAGATTCCCTGCCCGATTCCAGCTTATTGGCAAAGTTTCGTACCCAGCGTATGAAAGACATCACTCTGGATGAAGTGCTTTGTGAGATCGTCCGTCAATGCGTGGAAACCGGGATCATCAAGGGCGATGCACTGACTGTCGATACCACTCACATTGAAGCCAACTGCACCAAAAAAGTACCGGAACGGATCATGAAGCATCTGGCCAAGCGGATCTTTAAGGGCTTGCAAGCTGATAACGGTCAGATCCCCGAAGCGGTCAACACCGATATTCCGGACTACACCCAAATCGAGGACCACATCCGGGCGAAACAAACCATGAAATCCTATTTGGAAACAGTGATGGAGACCGCTTCCCCTTATGCCGGAGAAGTAACCGCAGCAGCTATTGAAGAAGCAAGAGAAGTTCTCTCAGACGAGAAGTTCATTCTGCAAAAAGGTCTTCGCTCCCTCAGCGACAAAGATGCCAGAGTAGGCAGCAAATCGAAAACCAGCCAGTTTTATGGCTACAAGGCCGAATGTACGATGACCGCCGAGGAACGCATTATCACTGCGGTAGATGTACACAGCGGTGACTATGTAGACGGCAAAGAGTTTGTCCCTCTGTTGGAGCGGACCCAAAGTGCCGGTGTCAAGGTAGGCGAGTTATACGGCGATAAAGCTTACTTCCGCAAGGATATTCTGGACCAATTAGAAGAACAGAAAATCAAGGGTTATATCCCGGTTAGCGCCAGTGTGTATAAGATCGACGAGGAATTGTTTTCTTATAACAAAGATTCAGACCAGTGGTTTTGCTTCATGGGAAACTACACCGTCAGCTGCAAGAAATCGGTCAGAGGGAATAGCCGTGGGGACGGCAAGAAGTACGAACAGCTAAACTATCTGTTCAAAAAAGAGCAGTGTCTGAACTGTCCGCATCGTGATCTGTGCATTGGTCCCGGCAAAGGAAAGGGAAAAGCACGGAAGCTTACGGTTGCCATATCTGCCCCACTTTTCTACGAGAAAAGTCAGGAACAGAAGCAGCCTGAGTTTCAGGAGAAATACAAGAAGCGTGCTGCACATGAATGGAAGAATGCGGAGATGAAACGCTTTCACGGATTGGTCCGGGCCAGAGGCTGGGGCCTGCGAAGCATGTCCATGCAAGCCAAACTCACCGCAATTGCAGTAAACTTAAAAAGAATAGCGGCTCTGATAGATGAAAAAAGCGGAAAGAATCCTGCTTTGGGAGTGGCTATTTCACGAATTGGGGTATTGCTCCCCCAATTCGTAAAGCTTGACAGTAACCACATGAGAATAGCAACTTAAAAACACCACTTTTTCAGTGGTCTCGAACCGTCCTCTGTGCTAATTTGGCTTGGATACTGTGATCGTGTGGCCAAATTCTGATAGAATGACGCAGGCACTAAAGAAACGCAGCATTGCCCTGAAAATCTGATCCTTTTTGTCTGTTATGCCGATATCTGTACCGTTAAATTTACAGCCAAAACGATCGGTGATTTTGATGATGAATTTGCTGTAGCGTGCGATGTTATCATTGTCCCAATAAAACGCCTCGAAAACCTGACCCTGTGTATTTCCTTTTCGGGCATCGCGGATGTGCACAAAATGCTGGTCAAGAGTCTCGATTTGATAGGTACAACGAACATCTGCAAAGGGATAGCTGGTCTCCAGCCAATAATAGAGCCCTTGGTTTTCGTCGTAATGAAAGTTGATGCTGCTCTTTAATTCCCTTAGCAGTGCGCAAATGTCCATTGGATCTGCATTTTTTGCGTCAATATAGGTATCACT
>JAZQXK010000072.1:0-1943 GCA_045632785.1 Faecousia sp. | reverse complement strand
CTGCTGGCATTTGCAGAGACACCGGGGTTCTATGGTTCTTCCGGTGACCTCAATCCGCTTCTGCCGGGGTGTCCGGCATTTGCTGCAGCAGATCAGACCGGATTCATTTATGTACTCATCCTCCCGGAGCTGCGCCGGATGGATGAGGTTTTCAATCTCTGTACAAATCGGAATCATAAACTTACTCCCTCCTTGGGTTCATAGTTTCTTATATACTTATTACTCTTGTTATTACTAGGAGGCACTTTTCTGCCTGCCTTCGGATCAAAAAATGCCCCTCCGGTAAGGCGCCTTTCCGCCTGCCCGGTGGGGCTGTTTTCTGTCTGCATCTTCACATAGATTTTGTTGGGCTGCCCCGGCCCCAGGGACTGCTTGAGGATCAGCCCTTGTTTGACCAACTGGTTCAGTGCTTTCTTGACAGTGGTTTCTCCCTTGCCAATGTCCTTTGCCAGATTGGGGATGGTGTAAAGCACAAACACACGTCCTTGCTCATCCTGCCAATCCCCGTTCTTCATGGACAGCCGAGCCCGGTCCAACAGCAGCATATATACCAGCTTTGCGGTTTCGCTGATGTTCAGCTTCAGCAAAAACTTGGGATATGCCATGTAAGGCGGGAGATAGCTGTCGCACTTCAAAAACTGTATCAATCTTTCACCTTCTTTCTCTGTATTTTCGTGTTAGCGGATCTTGCCGAGTCCTCTCATGACTCTTATCAGCATCTTATAGACCTGTTCCAGTTTGGTATTGATTTCTTCTATGTCCTCTTTGTAGATGCTGCTTCCGGCATTTACCTTCCGGGCCATCTGATTGACATTGTTTCCGATGGGACCCAGCAAGCGGATGATCTCCTTCAGCTCCGGAATATCCAGATTGACGATGTACCCATCCAGGATCATTTTCCGGATGTAAGCGCCTTGGTTGACGCCACCGGCAGCTTCCATCTTTTTCTGCAGAAGTTCATACTCCTCCTCGTTGATCCAGAACTTCACCTGTCGGGATCTGCTCCGGTTGGGTGTTGTTTCTTCCATATGCTTTTCCTCCTTTCTTCAGTGTTGCAGGCATTCCGACCGGCCTCCTTTCCTGCCTCCTCAATAGGTATTATTCAGGATTTCGCGGAAAAGGCTCAAAATGCTGAAAAACTGAAAAAAGCAGTCTTCAGAGAGAACCGACTGTGCAAAAATGCAACAGTCCGGATTTTGGGACCATTCAGATGCTAGAATTCAGTTTGACAGAACGAAAGAGTCGAGATAAGTCGACAGTTAGCTGTTGCAGGAAAAATTCCCCTTCACAAAAGAACGTATGTTCGATATAATGAGTAAAAAAGAGGAGGTATGTATAATGGCAGTTGGCGCAAGTATTGGAGAACGGATCAAGCATCTGCAAAAACGAAAAGGTATGACAGATACTGAACTGGCAAAGGTCCTTCACATCGACAGAGCGACACTGAAACGAATCATAGAAGGCGGCACGGAGAAGGTGTCCTCCCAGGTTATCATTGATGCGGCGCAGCACTTCGGAGTGTCCACAGATTTCCTTCTTGGCCTGACGGATATGCCGGATCCCATGAATCATCCGGTGGAGGAGTTCGGACTGACGGCACCTGCAGCAAAGGCAATCCTTTCTGAGGATGTCCATAAGGAAATGCTGAACCGGTTATTGGAGAATCAGCGCTTCGGACAGCTGACTCATACCATGTTCTATGCGCTGGAACCGAACCAGACAGAGGGAGTCATGAGCCGGGATAACCTGCTTGCCTATAGCGGTAGCTTGCTCATGGAGTGTGTGAATCCCAACTGGAAAACGAAGCGAGAACTGAAGAAGGTATCCCGGAAGCTGGGGTCTGAAATCATCGATCCCAACACCATCGGCAACGGCCAGATGACAGAGGAGTTTCGACAAATCATTCAGCAGATCCGCAAGGAAATGAAAATGGAAAAGCCGCC
>JAZQXK010000071.1:0-27003 GCA_045632785.1 Faecousia sp. | reverse complement strand
TTGATAGGCATTGCCGATAACACGGGAAACGAAGGGTTTTGCCTTAAAAATCGGTGCAAAAATTTCGATACTGCCCGGCGGGGGCATGCCCCCGCCCTACAGCCTTCTATCGAAAACGGCCCGATAAACAGGAATTTACCTGTCTTTTAGGACGGGTGTCCCTACGAATCTTTATTTCAAATCAGTCCCCGCAGGGAAAACATCATTGTCTTGCGCAGCTACTTCTTGCCCAAGCTTTGCCTTATGCTCCAAAAGATCTGTAAAAGCCATGGCATACATAGTCCAAAGCCGATTTTTTACACCCAAAAACAGCGCAGCTTTCAATAGAACCGTGAGCAGCAGACATACGATGTCCGCAATTAGAATTGTGGAGGGGGCAGCGTCACCCAGCAGCAAGCTGCCGTTGGGCAGGAGCATAGCCACCAAAAGAAGCAAATAATACCACCAATGGCTCAGGTCAATGCGGAAGAATTGCAGACGATAGCCCCGAAGCAGAAGCACCGGGGAACGAACCCCTGCCACATCCCCGCCGTACTGCTGAAACGCAAAGAAGAAATACACCAGCCGGCGGTTGAATACGAACCATCCAAGGGCTGCCAGACAAATGGCATAGGTGACATTCATCAGCCAGGGTGTCGGCATCATGTCTACTGTGAGTTTTTCCGGGGGAATGACCATAAAGGCAGGAAGTATAATTGCGTAAGTTACGGCACAGGTGAGAAGAAAGACCTGCAAACCGCATAAAAGCAGCCTGGTCAGGTTTCGCCCACCCCACAGGAGATCCTGGGGTACTGCATCCTTGTGGGTATGAAGCCGCAAAATGGCGGCATTGTAGCCAGCGTCCAGAAGAAGGGTTACACAGGCGGCAACCAGGGAGGCCACCATGCTGATTGCCAGCAGGCGGTTGCCCTTTTCCAAGGTACCCAAGCCGGTTAAGTTATTGTAAGCTTCCGAAATGGTCAGCATGAGCAGGTTGGTAATGAGATACACCCCTGCCCATACCATAGTATATGCAGAAATGAGCCGTTTCGCCCGGGGATCTTCAGCATGAAGGTGAAGATCGGCTCTGCGGCGCAGCTCCGGAATGTTAAAGTTCATAGTGTTCCCCCGTTTACTGTTCTCTCAGCAGCATAATGGCAGCCAGTTCCCGCTTTTCCGCTTCCTCCGGGGTAAGAGCCAAAAGGGCGGCGGCTTCGTGGGTGCTTCTGGGGGGCTTTCCGTCCAGACCGAAGCGAAGGGTTAAAAGCTGCCGGTCAGTGTCCTCCAGGGCGCTGAGCAATTCTTCTACCCGGCTGCGAAGCTGGAAGTAGGGAGAATCTTCCACAGATTCCGGGGCTTCCTCCGGGCTTTCCTCCGGGGCGGAGGCAGCGGTGGGAGCTTTGGCGGCTTCTGCTGCCAGC
The DNA here is from genome assembly GCA_045632785.1 of Faecousia sp. Lineage (GTDB taxonomy): Bacteria > Bacillota > Clostridia > Oscillospirales > Oscillospiraceae > Faecousia. The sequence continues at coordinate 25,603 of JAZQXK010000071.1, read as the reverse complement.
TTGCACAAAATGGCGGTTTCCTCTGGGGTCTTCCCCAGCTCCTGGGCCAGCTCTTCCGGCAGGGGGTTTCTGCCCAGCTTTTCCAGCAAGCGGCGGTCGGCCTGCTGATAGTCCCGGAGGCTGTTCATGAGCTTTTGGGCTTCCCCGGAAAGAAGGTACTGCAGCAGTATGGGGCGCAGCATGGCCTGCCCAATGTACCAGCGCACCTGGGCGGTAGTCAGGGGAGCAGTCTGTTCCAGAGCTGTCATAAGCCCCAGTGCCCCTTCCTGCATCAGATCCAGCTGGAGAACCCCTCTGCCAGCCAGGGCGGGGGCTTCCTCGGCTACCAGGTATAAAAGCCCCTCCGTAAGCTTACCTTTCTGCTCCTCTTTTTTCCAAAGGGCGGTAATCTCCCCATCTTCCAGCCGGGGCAGGCGGCTCAATTCCTGCCAGTAAAGGCGCAGGGTGTCATCCCGCTCCAAGCCGCCGGGAAGGCGGTCTTCCTCAGCCAGCATTTTTTCCAGTGCCAGACGGCGACCAATTTCCCCTTTGCCGGAAAGCTCTGGGAGAGAGGAAATGTCAATGGTGATTCCCTTTTCTGTTAGGGCAGAGGCGGCTTCCAGGGCGTCATCCTCGTCAGCCTCTCCCAGAAGGGAGAAAAAGCTCTGGGCAGATAAGGTGCTGCCGGGGGCGAGAGCATCCAATGCCCGCAAATAGTCGGGCTGCTGATCAAATAAAAATTCCATAATTTTGCTCAGTCCTCCAAAAAGTCTTCCAGACCCATGCTTGCACCCATTTTTTTCAATCTTTCAAAGGCTTGCCGCTCAATCTGCCGGGTGCGCTCCTTGGAAATGCCCAAAGAGCCGGCAATTTCCTCTAAGGAGTGGCAGATGCCGTCGTCCATGCCGAAGTGCAGCTGCAGGACGGTCTGCTGCCGGGGCTCTAACTGCTCCATGAGCGTTTCCATCAGCTCCAGGAGCTGTGCCTGCACCAGGCTTTCCTGGGGCTGCAGACTGCTTTGGTCGGGGAGGGTGTGTCCCAAAGTGCCCCTGCCGTCTTCCCCGGCGGGAGCATCCAGAGAGCAAACCTCCGGGATAAGCTGCAGGAGTTTTTCTGTTTTCTCCACAGGGATGGCGGTCATTTGGGAAAGCTCCTGCAAGGTGGGCTCGTGGCCGTTGTCCTGCAAAAAGCTTGCTTTGGCTGCCATAAGCTTACGCATCCGCTCGGCAGTATGTACAGGGACACGAATGAGTCCCGCATGGTTCATTAAGCACCGGGTAATGCCCTGACGGATCCACTTGGTTGCATAGGTGGAGAAGCGGTAATCCAGAGTGTGGTCAAATTTCCTGGCGGCAACGATGAGACCGATATTACCTTCCTGGATCAAGTCCATCATGGGAACGCCCCGGCCTGCGTATTCTCTGGCTACAGCAACCACAAGACGCAAATTGGCGGTGACCATTTGCCCCAGTGCTTCTCCGTCCCCTTGAGCGATTCTTTGGGCCAGGGCACGTTCTTCCTCCTGGGATAAAAGGGGGTACTGACGAATCTGGTGCATATATGCGCCCAAATCATCCTCGGGCAAGGGCGTGGTGTTTATGTGTTGTTCTGTCATTCCGATTCCTTTCACGGGTCAAACCGGCGTTTTCCCCGCACGGCATCCCGCACATTTAAGAGATTCTCCAGACCGGTGGCACCTTTTAGCTGATGTTCCCGGCGGATGGTGTTTACATAGTCTTTTAGGGCAGCCTCGTTTACCGTGCCATCGTCCTTTTGCAACAGGCCGGAAAGCAGGGAGATTTCCTCCTGATTAAAATCTTCCAAACAGGCAAGGCTCACCTGCAGACCTTCTTTGTAGCGACTGCGCAGACATCTAAAGCACCTGCCCAAGAGGTCACAGGAGAACTGCTCCGGCCCCAGACTGATCTGATCCAGCAGGTGCGGTTCCCGGAAAATCAGTGCCAGGATGGCTTCCTCTGCCAGGGCAGAGCGCATATTGTCATAACGGATGGTGCGGCTTTTGGGGCGCAGCGCCTCCACAGGGGCGAGGGCATGCTTTTCTTCCTGCTTTTTAGCCTTCCGCACTCGGCGGCGGTAGGCTTTATCGATCTCCAGCTTCATGGCCTCCCAGGTGATCTTGGCGGCCTCGGCAACTCTGGTGCCGTAGACCTCCCGCTGAATGGGACTGTTAATTCCGGAAAGCAGCTCAGCCGCAGCCTTCAAAAAATCTACCTTCTGGTCATCTACATTTAAGTTATACTTCCGGGCAAGGGCCTGGAGCTGATACTCCATTTGATTTTCTGCCCCTTCCAGAAGGAGCTTAAACCGGTCTGCCCCGTATTTTTTCAAAAACTCGTCCGGGTCCTTTGCTCCCTGGATCCGCAGTACCCGCATTTGCAGCCCGGACTTTTCCAGCATAGGCATGGCACGGCGGGTGGCGTTCTGCCCCGCCTCGTCCCCGTCGTAAATGAGGACGACCTGATCTGTGTACTTAGACAGAAGGGTACACTGCTCCTCTGTCAGGGCTGTACCCAGAGAGGCCACGGCGCAGTCAAAGCCATATTGATGCAGGGCAATGGCATCCATATACCCTTCCACCAGAATGATCTGGTTTCCCTTGGTTTTCTTGGCGAGGTTCATACCAAAAAGGTTTTTTCGCTTGTTAAAGATCAGGGTTTCCGGAGAGTTGAGATATTTTGGAGTGGAGTCGTCCATGACTCTGCCGCCAAAGCCAATCACATGACCACGCACATCGATAATGGGAAACATCAGCCGATTGCGGAAGCGGTCATATACTGTGCCCTTGGTTTGGTTTTTCAGCACCAGACCGGCCTCTAAAAGCTCTTCTTCCGTAAAGTGCTTTTTCTTCATGGCATCTAAAAGGCTGCTCCAACTGTTGGGGGCGAAGCCCATGCCGAATTTAGTCAGGGTGTTCTGACTGAGGCCACGCCTTTTGGCATACTCCAGACCTTCTTTTCCTGCGGGGGAATAGAGTTGGTCGTGGAAAAACCGGGCCGCCTCCTTGCACAGCGCCCACAGCCGTTCCTGCTGACGGTAGCGGCTTTGGTACTGCTCGTCCTCCGGCACTTCCATACCTGCCCGCTTGGCAAGGAAGCGCACAGCATCGGGATAGCTGAGATTTTCGATCTCCATAATGAAATTGACTACGCCGCCGCCTTTGTGACAGCCGAAGCAATAGTAAATGCCCTTGTCGGCATTCACGGAGAAGGACGCGGTCTTCTCTCCGTGGAAGGGGCACAGGCCAAACTGGTTGCCGCCCCGGCGGGTCAGGGATACATACTGCCCTACCACATCGTCAATGGGATTGCGGGCAATGAGATCATCAATAAATGACGGGGGAAATGCCATATTTGCCCCTCCTTTCCTTAGAACTTGCAAAAAAGTGATACTTTCACAAGTGCATTATACCCCAAAGTGGGCTTTGGGTCAAGGGTAGGTTGGGCGGTTTTTCGCAGGATCGTGGGGGAGGGCGGCTGATGCAGGTTTTCCTTGCAATATGGGGAACTTTTTGATAAAATCAGAGCAAGAAAGTTCCCCCACTTCAGTGGGGTGAAAACGATTTTAGCAGGAGGGATTATATGATCATTCTGATCACCGGCCCATCTCACACCGGCAAGACCCTTCTTGCCCAGAAGCTTATGGAAGCCTACGGCTATCCGTATCTCTCTATAGACCACCTGAAAATGGGTTTGATCCGCAGCGGAAATACCGCTCTTACCCCGGAAGACGATGAAGAGCTGACAGCCTACCTGTGGCCCATCCTCCGGGAAACGATCAAAACCGCCATAGAAAACAGGCAAAACCTCATTGTAGAAGGGGTATATATTCCCTTTTCCTGGCAGGAAGACTTTGCTCCGGAATATTTGGCGCACATCCGCTTTCTCTGCCTGACCTTTTCCGAAAGCTATATCAAATCCCATTTTGACGCCATTGTGACCCATGAAAATGTAATCGAAAAACGGCTTTTTTCTGACTATACCATGGAAGCAGCTTTGGAGGGCAATCGCTTCTTCCGGGAGGGCTGCGAAAAAATGGGGCTGTGGTATTGCCTGATTGATGGGGAATACCGGGTAGATGCGGATTTGCTGCGGGGTTTTCTTTAACCGCTTGATTTGCCCCAAGAAAAACGAAAGAAGTTAAGAAAAAACGAAAAAAATGCTTGCAATTCCCGAAACTGTATGCTATTATATGTAGGCTATTGAATTTACAGGCGCATTGCGCCTTTACCGATGAGCAGAAAGAGGTGAAACGACATGAAGGAAGCTACCCATCCCAAGTATGAACAGACTACGATCCGCTGTGCCTGTGGCAACGTTTTCACAACCGGTTCCACAAAGAAGGACATCAAGGTTGAAATCTGCTCCAAGTGCCATCCCTTCTACACCGGCAAGCAGAAGCTGGTCGATACCGGTGGACGCGTTGATCGGTTCAACAAGAGATTTGGCCTGAAGTAATCAACTTAAAGTCCGCACTGCGTTTTTTCGTAGTGCGGACTTTTTCTATGCTCCAATCCCACAGCGGGTATACTACGGAAAACCCCAGAAAAGGAGTGAAGTATTTTCATGGAATTGAATTTTGATAAGCCCATTCAGGAGCGGGCCGTACTGGTTGGCCTGAACGCGGACTGCTTTAAGAAGGAAGAAACTGCCACCGATGCCTCTTTGGAGGAACTGGAAGCTCTTTTGGAAACTGCCGGCGGCACTTGCACTGCGAAAATTTTGCAGAACCGCCATACCCCTGATGCCCGCACCTTCATTGGTCAGGGCAAGGCAGAGGAAGTGCGGCAGCTTATTGAAGCCACGGAAGCCAACATGGCTATCTTCGACAATGCCCTGTCTCCCTCTCAGATTCGGGTTTTGGAGGAGCTTCTGGGAGTAACGGTTTTAGACCGCAGCGCCCTGATTTTAGATATTTTTGCCCAGAGAGCCAAAACTGCCGAAGGTCGGCTGCAGGTAGAACTGGCCCAGTATAAGTATCTCCTGCCCCGGCTGTCCGGCATGGGCAAGAGCCTGTCCCGGCAGGGTGGCGGCATCGGTACCCGTGGCCCCGGTGAGACCCAGCTGGAAACCGACCGGCGGCATATCCGCAGCCGTATCGCCAGACTGGAAGAGGAACTGGAGCAGGTGCGGAAGGTTCGCTCCGTCCAGAGAAGGCAAAGGGGCAAGAACTCTGTGCCGGTGGTGGCACTGGTGGGCTACACCAACGCAGGAAAGTCCACCATTTTGAACTTGCTTACCGGGGCGGGCATTCCTGCTAACAACCGCCTTTTTGATACTTTGGACACCACTTCCAGAGCTTTATCCGTCAGCGATACCCTGGATGTGATCCTGTCCGACACCGTCGGCTTTATTTCCAAGCTGCCTCACCATCTGGTAGATGCCTTCCCGGCAACTTTGGAAGAGCTGGAATATGCGGACCTTTTGCTTCATGTGATCGATTCTTCCGACCCGGACAGAGAAGACCATATTGCCGTGGTGGACAAGCTGATTGGGAAGCTGGCAAAGCCCGGTGTAACCGTGATCCAGTGCTACAACAAGGCCGATCTGGTTTCCTCCGAGGACATTCCCATTGGAGAGAACCGGGTTGCCATCTCTGCCAAGCTGGGCAAGGGAACGGAAAAGCTCCTTGCTCTGGTAGAAAAGAATCTGGCAAGAGGACAGCACCGGGGCATCTTCCTTCTGCCCTATGCCAAGGGCGGTCTTTTGGACAGGCTGCATCAGGAAGGCAAGGTGCAGAAGGTAGAATATCTGCCGGAGGGCATCCAGGTGGATGCCGTATGCGGCCCGGTGCTGTTTGGGCAGATGAAAGAGTATTTGCAGAAGGAGTGCTGACATGGAGGAATATTTAGTTCCCACCCAATTTGGTCAGGACGAGTTTATAGAAAAGAAATCCCGTTTCATCGGCCGCCTTTGGCCGGTGGAAACGGAGGAAGATGCCCTTGCCAAAATCGAGGCCATGCGCAAGCAGCATTATGATGCTACCCACAACTGCTGGGCATACATTATTAAAGACGGTGCTGTGCGCTTTTCCGACGATGGCGAGCCGGGAGGCACTGCGGGTATGCCCATGCTGCAGGTGCTGCAAAGAGAAGGGCTTTTCAATGTGGTCTGTGTGGTCACCCGGTACTTTGGAGGAATCCTGCTGGGCGCAGGGGGTTTAGTCAGAGCCTACACCAAGGGGGCAAAGATCGCTGTAGACGCAGCAGGAAAGTCCATGAAACGGGTGTGGACAGTGCTGTACTTACCGGTGCCGTATTCCTGGTATGAGCGGGTGAAATTGGAGGTTGCTGCCTTCGGGGGTATTATCCGGGACACCCAGTTCGGGGCAGACGTAGAGCTGGAAGTGCTGCTGCCTGAGGCGCAGACAGAGCCCTTTATGGCACGGCTTACAGATATGTCCGCTGCTACCTTGGACGCTATGATCACAGGGCAGGAATACCGGGCGTTTCCGGTTGAGCCGCAGGCTCAGTGAAATTTGTCCTACGGACGGATTGGAATTATGTTGTTGGGAAACTGGAAAATTCCGATTTATGGGTGAGTTTATTGGGTTGCGCCGCACCGAAACCTCCCTCGACAGAGGGGGCCAAGAGCGCCCCGCAAACCGGCAGACGAACCAAAATATAACTATGAACCGAGGGAGGAATTGCCCATGACGGTAAAAGAATTGCTGGAACAGGCAGAGCATCAACGGCTAGATCCCAAAGCGGCCTTTGCAGACCAAAGCCGGGGACGGCCTCTGCAGGAGGAAGACCGGGAGGGAGATGTGCGCACCTGCTATCAAAGAGATACAGACCGCATTGTCCACAGTAAGTCCTTCCGCCGGCTGATGCACAAAACCCAGGTATTCCTACAGCCGGAGGGCGACCACTACCGCACCCGCATGACCCATACTCTGGAGGTCGCCCGGATCGCCCGCACCATTACCCGTGGCCTGAACCTGAACGAAGACCTCACCGAGGCCATTGCCATGGGCCATGATTTGGGGCACACCCCCTTCGGTCACGCCGGAGAAGCCGCCCTCACAGCCGCCTGGGGTAAGCCCTTTCGCCACAACGAACAAAGCCTCCGGGTTGTAGACCTGCTGGAAAAGGGCGGAGAAGGCTTGAACCTGTCTTACGAGGTGCGCATGGGTATTTTGGGCCACACCGGGGAGCACATCCCCGAAACCCTGGAGGGTCAGATCGTCCGCAAGTCAGACCAGATCGCCTATGTGAACCACGATATTGACGATGCCATCCGTGCCGGGATTCTCCGGGAGGAGGACATTCCCCGGAGCATTTCCGGGCTTCTGGGCAGCTGCCACAGCGACCGGGTGAACACCCTGGTCTGCGATGTACTTCTGACCTCCCGGGAGGCAGGCTGCATTCAAATGTCCCCCGAAATCGAAAAGGCGCACAAGGATCTGCGGGCGTTTATGTTTGAAAGGGTCTATAAAAATCCTGTTGCCAAGGGAGAGGAAAGCAAGGCCAAGGTTATGCTGCAAATGCTTTTCGAGTTCTATATGAAGCACCCGGAGGCTCTCCCCGCAGATTTCCACCCCCAGCTTTCCTTCGACGGCATGGAGCGCACAGTTTGCGATTACATTGCCGGCATGACTGACAACTACGCCGTAGATACCTATACAAAGCTGTTTATCCCTACCGGTTGGGAGGTTCGGGGATGACTTGTTATTAACTATTATATATTCTCCATTCTCTATTATCTAAAATGCCGCACCCATTGCGGCGCAAGAGGCTGTTATTCAAAATAAAAGAGGGATGCACTGTTTGTGGTGCATCCCTTTTTGCTATATAAAGATCTTTGAAAGGCAGAAAGCTGTTTTGGGTCATTTTACCAAAACCAGGTTGCGGAAACCAGCAAGGTAAACAGCACAACGCCTACGGAAACGGCGAGGGAAATCAGGTTCATGGTTATGAATTTCTTTTGTGCCAAATTCCGGGAAAAGTATAGGGCAAGAATCTGAAATAAAGCCGTGCAGGGGAAGCAAAAGATGAAACCAAATCCTGCAAGATGCCACGGTTGCCAGCGACCCAATAGATTATACAGCAAGGTGAGAATACCAAGCAGCCACAAAATGCTGGAGAGCACATAATTGATGGTCGTAAACAGCCTTGCTCTTTTCATCCGAAACACCAACCTTAGGAATATTTTAGAAAGTGCCTACGGTTTCGGGGATGATCAGCTTGGCGCCGGTCTTGGAAATAACTTCCTCCACGGAGCTTTCCGCGTTCACTTCCCGGAGAACCAGACCCTCATTGGTGGCTTCAATAACAGCCAGCTCGGAGATGATCCACTTGACTCTCTTGTAAGCGGTGAGGGGCAGGGTGCACTTGGGCAGGATCTTGGGGTTGCCCTTCTTGTCGGTATGGGTGGTGATAACGATAACGTTCTCAGCGCCGCTCACCAGATCCATTGCGCCGCCCATGCCGGGAACCATCTTGCCGGGGATGATGTGGGAGGCCAGAGAGCCATCCTCGTCCACCTGCAGAGCGCCCAGAATGGTAGCATCCACATGACCGCCACGGATCAGGGCGAAGGACATAGCGGAATCAAAGAAGGCAGCGCCGGGAATGGTGGTAACATACTTGCCGCCGGAGTTGGAAACATCGGTGTTCTCCTCGCCGGGGGTCTGGGCAGCGGACATGCCCATAATGCCGTTCTCGGACTGGAAGATCACTTCCATGCCCTGGGGCAGATAGTTGGCGACCATCTCAGGCATGCCGATGCCCAGATTGACTACGTCGCCGTCCTTCAAAAACCGAGCAGTACGCTTGGCAATAACGACCTTTGCATCTTCCATTACAGGCGGCCTCCTCTCACAATATAATCAACCAGATTGAAGGGAGTCATAACATCCTCGGGAGCGATCTCACCGGGCTGCACAACTTCTTCAGCTTCCACAATAACGGTCTTGCAGGCCATAGCCATCATGGGGCAGAAATTCCGGGTGGTGCCCTTGTAATAAACATTGCCCATGGTGTCTACGATGGAGCCCTTAATGATGCACACATCGCCCTTCAGGGCAGTTTCCAGCAGGTAGTCCTTGCCGTCCACATTGATGATCTGCTTGCCCTCGGCAACCTCAGTGCCGATGCCGGTGGGGGTAAGAATGCCGCCCAGACCTGCGCCGCCGGCACGAATCCGCTCAGCCAGAGTGCCCTGGGGAACCAGCTTCACATCCAGAGTGCCTTCGCTCATCTGCTTGCCGGTTTCGGGGTTCATGCCGATGTGGGTAGCGTACAGGGTCTTGACCTTGTGCCGTGCGATCAGCTCACTGACACCACGGTAGCCAAACTTTTCCACACCTTCGGGGAAGCCGGTGTCGTTGGCGGCAATGGTCAGATCCTTCAGATCGCTTTCCACCATGGCGTTTACAATGCGCTCCGGGGTGCCGTGACCCAGGAAGCCGCCCACCATGACGAAGTCGCCGTCTTTCATCAGTGCAACGGCTTGTTCGGGGGTAATAAACTTATCTCTCATGGTAATCCTCCTGTTATTTCATGCCCCGCTTTACCATTTCCAGAACGGCAAAGCTGGCAACGTCGTCGCCATAAGTGCCTGCGCCGAAGCCGGCATCGTAGCCCAGCTCCTTGGCAAGCTCATGGGTGATTCTGGGGCCGCCGCAGACTACTACAAAGCGGTCACGAAGTCCTTCTGCTTCCAGCAGCTCAATAAGCTCCACCAGATTGTGGATGTGCACATCCTTCTGGGTGACGGTCTGGGAGACCAGCAGCACATCGGCATTCAGCTCCACAGCCTTGCGGACAAATTCCTCGTTGGGAACCTGGCTGCCCAGATTGTAGGCCTCAATCATTTCATAACGCTCTACGCCGTAGTGACCGGCAAAGCCCTTGCGGTTCATAATGGCATCGATGCCGACGGTGTGGGCATCGGTGCCGGTGGAAGCGCCAACCATGACCACCTTGCGGCCAATGTTCTTCTGGATGAACTCGTTGGTTTCTTCCATGGTCATGACCTCGGATTCCACGGTCATCACATGGATATCTTCATAGTTGACGGTGTGTACGCAGCTGCCATAGACCACGAAGAAGGTAAATTCCTTATCCAGTGCCTGATGGAAGGCCACATTGGGCTCTTCCACGCCCATCTTCTTGGCGATCTGCCGTGCGGCTTCCTCGCCTCTGGCATCGTCCTTAATGGGCAGGGTGAAGCTGAGCTGCACTTTGCCGTCATTCATGGTGTCGCCGTAGGGCTTCAGCCGGGTCAGGTCTAAGGTTGTATCAAAATCGGTTTTATGGGTATTGTACAGTCCGGAACTCATTGCCCTGCCACCTTTCCTTTCATCAGCTCAATGAAGGGGTTGAAATACTCTGTCCCCTTGACCACCACACCGGCAAGACCCTTGCCGCCGTCCTTAGGCCGCTTTACATCTGCGAAAATGCCCTTTTCCAGGGTGGTGAACAGGCCCAGCTCACGGATCTCAGCCAGCAGCTCCGTAGCCTTGGTAAGAACCTCGTTGGCGCGGGTCTGCATAATGCCGCCATCCTTGTAGGTCAGCTCGCTGCCCAGGTCCTGCATGGTGCGGAAGATATACTGGGCATTTTCAATGGACAGAGCCCGGTCGGACATGAAGGGGGTATGGATGGCTTCAGTCATCATGCCAAGAAGCTGCAGCTTCTGACCGGTGAGGATGCAGACCATGTTAAACAGGGCATCTTGAATATGACCCCGGAAAATGTTGCCGGTCATGAACTTCGTGGGAGGCATATACTTGAGGGGTGCCTTGGGGAAGATCTCTCTTGCCATCTGAGCCTGTGCCAGCTCATACAGGAAGGTGTTCTCTACAGCGGGATCCATCTCGAAGGCGTGACCCAGACCCATCTGCTCCTCACGCATACCGGCACGGAGAGCAAAGGCTTCGTTCAGGAACTGAGAGGCCAGAACGGTGTGGGCACTGGTAATGGCATCATCGGTGGTGAGGTAGTTATCCTCGCCGGTGTTGATGATAACCCCGGCATAGCCGTTGATGATCCGGGAGAAATACTGGTCAACGATGGTGCGCTGCATATTGATGTCACGGAACAAGATGCCGTACAGCGCATCATTCAGCATAACATCCAGCCGCTCCAGAGCGCCCATGGCTGCGATTTCAGGCATACACAGGCCGGAGCAGTAGTTGCAAAGACGGATGTACCGCCCCTGCTCCTGACCAACCTCGTCCAGAGCCGCACGCATAAGGCGGAAGTTCTCCTGGGTGGCATAGGTGCCGCCGAAGCCCTCGGTGGTTGCGCCGTAGGGCACATAGTCCAGAAGGGACTGACCGGTGGTACGGATGACAGCGATAATGTCTGCGCCCTGCTTGGCAGCAGCCTTGGCCTGGGTAATGTCCTCATAGATATTGCCGGTGGCAACGATAACATAGAGGTAAGGGCCTTCCTTGTCGCCAAACTGGGAAAGATACTCGTTGCGGTTGCCTACGTTCTTATTGATCCGCTCCAAAGTGGCACTCACCACAGGCATAATGGCAGCCCGGACTTCCTCGTGGGAGTGGACAGGCAGCTTGGTCAGGTCGATCTCGCCCTTGGCGATGCCTTCGGCAACTTCCATGGGGGAAAGGGACAGCTCTGCCATGGCGTTGCCTACATAGAAAGCGGCGCCGCCTGCCAGAATACCCTTTTCCTGCAAATGCTCCACCACCACATTGGGCAGGGGAACTTCCACATCGTTAATGCCGTCGATACCCAGAAGACGGCAAACTGTTCTTTCTACAGCAACCGTGGTATGGGCATCAATAAATTCCTGCACATCGTCAGCGACCTGGGAGGCGTAGGCACGGGCCTGCGCCACCAGCTCTTGATTCAAATTCAGCTTGGATTCCATAAGGTGCCTCCCTTAGTGGTTATGGCGATCTCTGCGGGCCAGAGTAGTGGGCTCCATATACTTCTGCTCCAGACCCTGTGCCAGGGCAGCAACGCCGATCTTGGGCAGCTTGGGGGTCGCCTTGCCGGTGCAAATGGGGCAATGGCACTTGTTTTCGTAGTTATCAGGCTCGGTGTAAGTGGTGATAACGCCCTCAAAGTTACGCAGAATAACCTTTCTGGGTGTCTGGGAGATCACATAGTTGGGCATAACGGGAGTCTTGCCGCCGCCGCCGGGAGCATCGACTACGAAGGTGGGGATGCAGTAGCCGGAGGTATGACCACGGAGAGCTTCCATAATCTCGATACCCTTGGAAACGGGGGTGCGGAAATGGCTCAGACCCAGAGAAGGATCGCAGCAGTAGATGTAGTAGGGGCGCACACGGATGCGAACCAGGTCATTGACCAGCTTCAGCATTACATGGACGCAGTCGTTGACTCCTGCCAGCAGAACGCTCTGGTTGCCCAGAGGAACACCGGCATCAGCCAGCATGGCGGTAGCCCGGGCAGATTCCTCGGTGATCTCGTCGGGATGGTTGAAGTGGGTGTTGAGCCAAATGGGATGATACTTCTTCAGCATATTGCACAGCTCAGGGGTAATGCGCTGGGGCATAACCACAGGAGTGCGGGAGCCGATGCGGATGATCTCCACGTGCTCAATGGCACGGAGGCTGCTGATGATATACTCCAGCAGGTCATCGGATACCATAAGGGCATCGCCGCCGGAGAGGACAACGTCCCGAACCTCGGGATGGTTGCGGATATACTCGATGCAGCCGTCAACCTGGGCTCTGGGCACATGGCAGTCGTTCTGACCGGCAAAGCGGCGACGGGTGCAGTGACGGCAGTACATGGAGCACTGGTCGGTGATCAGGAACAGCACCCGGTCGGGGTAGCGGTGGGTCAGGCCGGGGCAGGGGGAGTCGGTATCTTCATGCAGGGGATCGGCATCCTCATAGACCGCAAACTCCAGCTCTGCGCTGGTGGGAATGGCCTGCTTACGGATGGGATCATAGGGATCGTCCAGGTTGATGAGGGACAGATAGTAGGGGGTAATCGCCATACGCAGCTTGCCCAGGGTATCGGCTACGCCTGCTTCTTCCTCGGCTGTGAGGTTGATGTATTTCTTCAGCTCTTCCAGGGTTTCAATGCGGTTGCTGACCTGCCAGAGCCAATCGTTCCACTGCTCGGCGGGGATATCTAAAAACATACCGTTTTCTCTGCTTTTTCTCATGGGTTTCACTCCTTATTCAGATTAAGAGGGTGGATTAAACGTACTTTTCGTCGAAGAGCTTACGCAGCTTCTCGTTCTCACGGAGCACATCCAGAGTGATCTGGGCATGGTTCTTGGTGTAGCCGTTGCCGATGATCATTTCTACATCCTTGCCAATGCCTTCTGCTCCCAGAGCGGCCTTGGTGAAGCTGGTAGCCATGGAGAAGAAGTAGACCTTACCGCCGTCATGGACAGGCAGGATTGCGGACATTTCGCAGGAATCCATGTTAACACAGCAGATAGACAGGTCGTATTCCTGGCCGTTGTTTACAGCCAGAGCGGCTTCCATAACCTCTACGGGCTTGGTGCAGTCGGCAACAACAACATCGGTGTAGACACCCAGCTCCATAAGAGCAGGAATCTGCTTGGCATTACGGACAACGCCAACGACCTTACCGTTGGGGCCGACCTTCTTCATAGCTTCCCAGCCGCACAGAACGCCGGACTTGCCGTTGGCGCCCAGAATCAGAACAGAATCGCCTTCCTTGGGCAGCTTGCGGGCCTGAGCGGGAGCACCGGCTACGTCCAGAGCGGCCAGAGCCAGAGCCTCGGTCATATCCTCGGGCATCTTGGCATACAGAGCGGACTCGAACAGAACTGCCTGACCGATGATGTCCACACGGTCGATCTCCTTGTGAATGGCAAGGATCTTGTCGATCTTCAGGGGGGTCATGGACAGGGAAACCAGGGAAACGATCTTGTCGCCAACCTTCAGGTCAAAGTCGGGCTTTGCCAGCAGGTCTTCGCCAATGTAGGCAACCTCGCCCTTGAACATACCGCCGGAGCCGGTAACAGGGTTCTGCTGCTTGCCGCGCTCGGCAACGATGTTCATAATCATTTCGCCGATCTTCTGCTCGTCGCCGCCGCAGGCCTGCTCGATCTGAGTGAAGGAAGCGGAGTCGATGTTCAGAGAAGTGACGTTGCAGATGATCTCATTGGAGTACAGCTTGCTCATGTCATTGTCGACCTTCCATGCGGCCTGAGTCAGAACGCCCTGAGGCTCGATAACGCGGTGGGTGCCGTACTTGTTGCCCTTCATAATCATAGTAAATTCCTCCTAGTATATATCAATATATTTGTATTTTTTAGATCTGCTTCAGGCCCAGAATCTGTCTGGCCTCAGCGGGGGTAGCGATCTCACGGCCCAGCTCCTTGGCAAGGCGAACCACCTTGGCAACCAGCTCGCCGTTGGAGGTGGCCTTCTGGCCCTTTCCTAAGTACACATTGTCTTCAAAGCCTACACGGACATGACCACCCATAACGATACCGGCAGCAGCCATATGCCATGCGCTGCGGCCTACACCGGTGACAGTCCAGGTAGAGCCGGCGGGCAGCTTATTGACCAGGAAGGCCAAATTGTCTACAGTGGCGGGAGTGCAGCCTGCAACGCCCAGCACGAAGTTGACCTGGATGGGAGCGCCGGGAGCTTCGCCCTTGGCAACCATGCGCAGAATGGTGTCCAGATGACCGATCTCAAAGCACTCATATTCGGGCTTGATGCCGTTTTCCAGCATCCGCTTGCCGAAGGCGCGCATGGTGGGCATATCGTTAACGAAAATGTCATCACCAAAGTTGCAGGTGCCGCAGTCCAGAGTTGCCATTTCGGGCATCAGCTCTGTGGGCTGAAGGCGCTCTTCGGGGCTCATGCCGGTGGCACCGCCGGTGGAGGGAATGAGGATGGCACCGGGGCAGGCCTCCTGAATAGCAGGAAGGATCTCGGCAAAGCGGGCCTTGTCCTGGGTGGGGGTGCCGTCGTCGGTGCGGACATGGACATGGATGACCGCTGCGCCTGCGTCATAGGCGGATTTGGCTTCCCGAACCATCTCTTCCTTGGTGTAGGGGACGGCGGGGTTATGCTCTTTGGTGACCTCTGCGCCGCAGATGGCGGCGGTGATAATCAGTTTCTCCATGGTTAAGCCCCTTTCTTAGCCTCTGGGCACGCTCTGCTTGGCCTTAGGGGTAACGCAGGTGCCGGTAGCGCGGCAGACCACAATGGGCTCAGCCAGCACATCGGCAGCGGAGTCGTTGATGTCGGGGCGGGAAACGATGACCTTGCGGGCCTCGAACTTCATCTTCCGGGAAGTGTTGCCCACCTTGGTGATCTCGCCAACGGCTTCGATGTAGTCGCCTGCGTAAACAGGAGCCAGGAACTCGATGTTGTCGTATGCGCAGAACAGGCCCTCGTCGCCGTCCAGCTGGATCAGAAGCTCGGTAGCTACATCACCGAACAGATGCACCATGTGGGCACCGTCTACCAGATTGCCGCCGTAGTGGGCATCCTTTGCGCTCATGCGAAGCCGGATCATAGATGTCTTGGTTTCCATAGTATTGTTACCTCCTGAAGTTAATAAATGGTGTAAAATGCCCGGCAAAACGAAAAAAGCGCACAGAAATCCAAGCCACACTTGAACTTCAATAGCGCTTCATATCACATGACAGTAGCTTCCCACTGAGGGCAGCTCCCAAGAGGGCAGGTAAGGATCTCTGCGCTCTTTCGGCGGCACGCACATTCACAAGCTGCTTCCGGAATCCTTTCCGTTGCCATCAGCCTGCTACCTTACACACCGCACCTCTATTGCCGGAATATGCAGTTAGCAGTGGAAGGGCACATCCTCCCACTGCTACCATTATAGGGTTTTAACTGGAAAAAGTCAACTAATTTTCCCTGGTTTCCCCATAGATTTTTTCCACCCTGTCCAAAATCGCTCCATCCATGCCCAAGAGCCGACAGATGTTGACCGCATCTCTGGGGCAGTCCTGCGCCCCCTCCACCCGGTAGAGTCCATAGTTCATATACCGGTCGATGAGCGCCATGCTGTCTTCCCCGTTTAGGCCTGCGATTTCTCTTTCCACAGTGGCTATATCCATATCCCGAAGCCCACGAACCTGATAGTGAGCACCTGCGTGGGAAGCCACCTTGTCATAGTGGGTAGCCAGAAGGGAAAGGGACTTTTGCTCACCCAGATATTGGGTCACGGCCTGGACAATGGCAGAGCCCTCCTCCGGGTTGGTTCCTCTGGCAAACTCGTCCAGGATCACCAGAGAAAAGCCCTCACGGAGCTGCTTTGCCACCTGATTGAATCGCACCATTTCCCCACCGAAGCTGGAAAGACCCCGGTCAACGGACTCCAGATCCTCAGAAATGATATGCAGCCCTTCGAAGATGGGAAGGGAAACCTCTTTGCCAAAGGGCAGGAATCCGTAATGCACCAGAAGCACATTGAGGGCAACGGTTTTTAAGGCCACACTTTTGCCGCCCATGTTGGCGCCGGTGATCACTGTAGCGCCGGGTTTCAGTTCAATGGAAACCGGGGTAAAGGACTTATTTTGATTTTTGAGCAGGTCGGAAACCTTGGGGTTGATCACATCTGTCATGGAAAGATAGTCTTCCGTGATTGTGGGCATGATGCCGCCATAAGTCCTGGCAAGTCGGGCTTTTTCCAAGGTCAAGTCCAGATCGCCCAAAGCTGCCATGTTTTGCAAAATAGCGGAGATGTAGGGACGCAGCTTCAAGGTGAGCTGCTCCCGGATCTTCCCTTCCTCCAGCTCCTCCTCTGCGGCAACCAGGCCTCTTTTCGCCAGAATTTCCTCGCTTCCCGGCTCTTTCCGCAAAAGCTCCTCCAAAGCCCGCTTTTCCTTGCGGATCGCGGAAAGGGCGGGGGAGCTGCTGTCAGCCAGATAGAAGGAGGCTACCCGGTTTTTCTGGGGGTCGAGAATGTCCAGAGCGGCGGTAGTGTCCTCTATGGTGATGCCCTGAAGCTGCAAACCTTCCTGCACTTCTGCCCACAGAGGGCGCAGTTCAAAGGTTTTCAGCAAAAACCGCTTTAACTCAAAAAGGTCGATTTCATTCAGCGGGGCTTCCAGACACTTCTTTGCCGTACCTCTGACCATACGAAGGGTCATCAGCTCTCTTTGCAGGCGAAGAAGGTTGGGCTTGCAGGCTTCTCCGCAGGAAAGAACCTGATGGACATTCTCAAGCTGCCTTTTCAGCTCCGGAAGCTGCTGTTTGGGAAAGGGCTGCAGCTCCCGTACCAGTTCCTGTCCATAGGGAGAGCAGGGGCGCAGGGCATCTATAATATACTGAAAACCAATGTTTTCTCTTTGTTTGTAGGTCAGTTGGATCATAAGCTGTCCTCCATGACATCGATTACAGGAAGCTGCACCAGCGCCTGCATTCTTTGGGCAAATTCCTCCTTAGGGAAGTGGACACCATAAGCGGAGAAGGGGTTGACTGTCACTGCTGCCAGATTCACGCTGTCCAGCACCTCCAAAGCAACACCCCGGCGAGTGAGCTTCTCATAAGAATCCTGCTTCAAAAGGAGCTTGCTGCTGTCTCTTACCACGAAGGTCAGTCCCTTTATCGGGGCATTGGACATCAGAAGGGGCTTTAGGGAGAAGTCGGAAAGGGCACCGCCGAAGAAGACCGCCTTTACCCCTTTATCCTGTCTGCTTCTCAGGGCATCTTCCAGAGAAACGCCTCCGGGCACAGTCCAAAGGCCGCCTTCTTCCAAAAACAGGGTATCCCGCAGCGGACTGCCGGAAAGGGCTTTCAGGGACTGTTCCTTTGTTTCCGGAAGGGTCAGAAGCCTGACCTGATAGGCGGTGTCTTGCAGCACAGTTTCCATGCTCCGGCTGTAGGAAGCCCCGGTGCAAAGGACGGTTGCCTCTGTCACCTGGCGGCTGCACAGGGATTTGCGGCTCAGCGCTCCGTCAAAGATCACCTTATCTGCCCCCAGACGGAAGAAATCCTCCCGCAGGGCGGCAAGCTGGGCAGTAATAGAAGGACCTGCAAGCTGCACAAAGCCGTCGCTTTTTCCCCGAAAGATCACCACTTCTCCCATGGGGGTGGGAACACCGGTGGTGTCTAAGATCTCCCTGGTCACATCGCAGTGCCGCAGAAGAAGCTCCGAGGCTGTGGCAGCCAGCGTGCCTTCCTGAATAAAAATACCGGGCTTTTTGGTGCCTGTAACCAGGTCTTTGTCTTCTCCGTCTCTGCCGATGGAGGACAGGGCCAGGGTTTGCCCCTCCTGAGAAAGTTCTCTTAACAGGCGGTTCAGCACTGTGGTCTTTCCGGCATTTTTGCACATCCCGATGATGGATATGGAATTGTAGGGCTTAATCAGATCCTTTAAAGAGGCCACAGGGCTCACCGCCTTTCTTTTTTATCATACTACCTAGATTGTAGCAGAAGATTTCGCCCTTGGCAAGAGCGGCAAGGAGAAGAATTTGCGGTTAACCCCAAGGAAAACCCTTTACTTTTTGAAGGAATCATGTTATAATGCATCGTGACTATGTGCGTTTGAACGAATTAGAGGTGCTCTAAATAACATATTACATGGGAGAGGATATTCCATGCCCAGATTTGAAATTCATGGCGGCTGCCCTCTGGAAGGTTCTGTAACCATCAGTGGCGCAAAAAATGCTGCTGTTGCCATTATTCCCGCAGCCCTTTTGGTGCAGGGCGTATGCCGTATTGAAAATGTCCCGGATATTTCCGATGTAGACATTCTGCTGCAGATCTTAGAGCAGATGGGTGCTACTGTTACCCGCCTGCCCCAGAATACTGTGGAGATCGACTGCTCCAAGGTGAGCTATACCGAGCCCAACCAGGAGCTGGTTCGCAAGATCCGTGCCAGCTATTACCTCATTGGTGCCCAGCTTGGCCGCTACGGCAAGGCCCACGTGGCGCTGCCCGGAGGCTGCACCTTTGCCCAGCGCCCCATTGACCAGCACATCAAGGGCTTTGCCGCTCTTGGTGCGGATGTGGAGGAAGCAAATCGCTTTGTCACTGCCTCTGCCGGTGCAGAGGGCCTCCGTGGCGGCCGCATCAACCTGGACGTGGTTTCCGTTGGCGCGACCATCAACATTATCATTGCCGCTGCTCTGGTTCCGGGGCAGACTATCATTGAAAATGCTGCCAAAGAGCCCCATATCGTAGACCTAGCTAACTTCCTTAACACCATGGGCGCACGGATCTCCGGCGCAGGTACGGATGTGATTAAGATCAAGGGTGTCAAGGCGTTGAAGGGCGGCTTCTATTCCATCATCCCCGATCAGATTGAGGCCGGTACTTACATGGCTGCTGTCGCTGCTGCGGGTGGCAATGTGCTGGTTAAAAATGTGATCCCCAAGCATATGGACTGCATCTCCGCCAAGCTGCGGGAAATGGGCGCAACAGTTCTGGAATATGACGATTCCATCCGTGTCCAGCGCACCAAGCGGCTGCGCAGAGCCACAGTCAAGACTCTGCCCTATCCCGGCTTTCCCACAGATATGCAGGGACAGATCGGCGTTTGCATGGTTCTGGCAGAGGGCACCAGCCGCATTACGGAAAGCATTTATGAAACCCGGTTCTTTGCCTACTGTGATGAGCTGACAGCCATGGGTGCCAGCATCCAGGTAAGCGGCAAGACCGCCTCCATTACCGGTGTGGAAAAGCTCTACGGCGCGGTGGTGACTGCCCGGGGTCGTCGTGCCGGTGCGGCACTGGTTATTGCGGGACTTTCCGCGGAGGGTGTGACCTATGTGGATAACATCCATTATATTGAGCGTGGCTATGAGAACTTAGTGGGCAAGCTCACTGCTCTGGGTGCGGACATTCGCCGCGTAGATTAAGCGAGAATAAGTAACGCCCCGGTTTTGTGGTTTGTGCAAAATCGGGGCGGCGTTGTTTGAAAATGATGTACGCCCCTTGGGCGTATGAGGAATGATATACGCCATTGGCGTATGAATTGTAAAACAAAATTCTGAGGAGTGTTTTATATGACTGTTATCCAGTTTCTTTTGTCCGTAGATCAGGCTGCTTTGGCGGCCCGGTATGCTGCCGATGCCCTGCCCGGCTTCTATGCCTATGAGGAAAACAGAACTCTCCCCCCGGAGGAAGCAACAGCTCGTCTGCAGGAGGCTGCGTTGCAGACTCTGAGGGGACTGAAGGCAGAGGGGGAGGATCTCAAAAAGACCATCCTGACCCAGGAGTTTTCCGATGAGGAAGACCCGGATGACATTCCCTGGTTCACTGCTGTGATCACAGAGGAGGATGTTCCTGCCATTGCAGATGGGGCAGAGTTTGACCTGTCCGGTGATGCCATTATTTTAGGCCGCCGCCACCATCCGGAGGCTTTGGGCTATACCCTGGGCAACCGCTGCAAGGATGTGGTGGGACAGGCAGCGGCACTGCTGGCAGTGCTGTGCTGCCCCGGATTTGCGCCGGATGCCAAGTGAAGATTGAATTGTTGCTCTGCCCCTCTTGGTGAGGGACAGAGCAACTTTTGTATCTTGGGTAGGTTTGGTGCAGATTGTCAGCTCCGGGCGGTTAACTGCTCTCTTTGGGCAGTGTCAGCACCACCTTGAACAGATCGCCGTCTACATTCACTTCCAGTTTGCCTTTTTGCAGCTCCATAAGACTGGTCGCAATGTTCAGCCCCAGTCCGCTGCCCTCTGTATTCCGGGAGCGGTCACCCCGGACAAATCGCTCCATCAGTTCCTCGGGAGAAATCTCCAAAGGCTCTCTGGAGATATTTTTCACGCTAACCGCAACCGCATCCTCTTTCTGCCACACATCCACATAAACTCTTGTGCCGGGAAGGGCATATTTCACGCAGTTGCTTAAAAGGTTGTCCATAACCCGCCATAAAAGCTTCCCATCTGCCTGAGCGAAAAGTTCTTTTTCCGGCAGCCGCTTCACGGTATGCAGGTCTGCCTGCTCCAATTTGCCCTCATACTCTGCCATAGCTTGCTGGATCAGTTCTGAAATGCCAACTGCTTCCAGTGCCACAGAGAGATTTCCGGAGCTTGCCTTGGACATTTCCACCAAATCCTCCGTCAGCTTTTTAAGCCGCTGGGACTGCCTTGCCAGCACATCCAGATATTCCTGTTCTTCTGCCGGGGTATGCTCCTTTTGCAGAAGATCTACATAATTGACGATGGAGGTCAGGGGCGTTTTGATGTCATGGGAAACATTGGTGATCAGTTCCGTTTTCATCCGTTCTGAGCGCATACGCCGATCTACCTCTGCTTCTGCCTGTGTGCTTATGGCGTTTATATCCCGGGCAACCAGGCGGAAGTTTCCGTAAATTCCCCGCAGTTCTACCCGGCTGTCCAAATCACCTGCTGCCATACGGCGCAGAGTCTTTTGCAGTGTACCGAAGCCGAAAGCATAGTATACCGTCAGTCCAAGCCACAGAAGGGCAGCCTGAATCAAAAGGAATACACTTTCTCCCCAAATTCCCAGAACGAGCAGAATGCCCAAAGCAAGGCTGATGGCCAGCCATTGCCACATGAGAGGAAGCATCCGGAACAACCGCCCCAAGCCCCTGGCAGCCAGCTTCACCAGATGCCACAGCTTTTTGATCAGCCAACACAGACCCTTCAGCACCCGGAACACCAGCGTCTGCCGCCAGATATAGCCTTCCCGCTTTTTCAGCCGCACCGCAACCGTGACCGCTAACCCCAGAAGGGCAACGACCAAAAGCACGATGAGGGCGCAGACTGACACGCCCAGAAGAATCAATTCATACCGGGCAAGGCTGTGTTCCCAATAACGAAGCACCTCGTCCAGCAGGATAAACAGCCCCGCTCCCAGCCCTATGGGCGCAGCCAGCCAGAACTCCAGAAAGACCCGATCCAGAACGCCCGGCTGGATTTCCTCACATCCCGGTCGGTGACCTGCTGCAAAGAACAGGTAGATCACAGACAAAACAAAGATCAGGAAACTAATCCCCAGAGCCCAGATCGCCGCAATCTTCAACGAGAAGGCGGTGGTCAGCACTTCATAGGCCAGGGAAAAGCGGTCTGCAAATTCCGTATCTTCCAGAATATATGACGTTACGATCCAGGTTTCATCTACGCTGCGGTACACTTCTTTCATTACCGTATTGGCAATGATGGAGCCGTCCAGATATTCATAGGAATCCGGCTGTTCCTCCCAGGTGACATAGCCGGGCGTGACCTCTGTAGAAAAGCTGTAGCGCACCATTCCCCCGTTGTAGTTGGTTTTCAGCAGCTCCCCATTGTATTCCCCCTGCTGATGAATGGCAAAACGGTAGTTGGTGTATTCCCCGTGGAAATAAAAATTCCATACATCGTTATAGTAGAAATTTTCCTCCGGGGCATAAAGCTCCTGGGCATGATAGGAGGCAATATCGTATGCCACACTGTCTGCCATGTCCCTGATATAGTCCTGAACAATGGTGCTGTTGTCCCGGGAATAAGCATCCGTAGCAACGCAGATCGCCACTGTGCCACCGGAGAGCAGAAGTGTCAAAAGAGAGATCACTGCCAACAAGAATGCCGCCGTCCGGATCGGGCCTGCCGCCCATCTGTATTCCTTTTTCATCCTTTTCGTCCTCCTTCCATTTTGTACCCCTGTCCCCAGACCACCTTTAAGTACCGGGGCTCTGAGGGATTGATCTCGATTTTCTCCCGCAAGTGACGGATGTGTACTGCCACAGAGCCGTCCGCTCCCATGTAGGGCTCTTTCCACACCGCTTCATACAGAGCCTTGGAGGAATAGACCTTTCCCGGACTTGCCATGAGGCAGCGCAAAATTGCAAATTCCGTAGGAGTCAGGCTCACGGGCTCTCCGTCTACGGTGACAGTCTTGGTCTCATCGTCCAGAGTCACTGTCCCCACAGTCATGGAGGTGCTGACCATGCCTCCTAAGCCTCCCAGGGTTGTGTATCTTCTGAGCTGGGAGCGCACACGGGCCAAAACTTCCATAGGCTGAAAGGGCTTGGTCACATAGTCATCCGCTCCCTCGTTCAGCCCCAGAATTTTGTCCTCTTCCTCACTTTTGGCTGTAAGCAGGATCACCGGCACATTGGAAAAGGCGCGGATTCTCCTTAGTGCCTCCACTCCATCCATCTGGGGCATCATCACATCCAGAAGGATCAGGTGGGGTTCCTCCTTCCGGGCAAGCTCTACTGCCTCCCGGCCGTTATAGGCTTCCAAAACAGTGTAGTCTCCCATGGAAAGATAGATCTTCAGGGCAGACGCAATATCCTTTTCGTCATCACAAACTAAAATCTTGTGCATCTTTCTCCCTCCTTGCGGGTGTATTATACCAAATATCTCTTTAAGCAGAAAGTGGATATTTCCTTAAAATTTCTTTAAGACCCGGTTTCTGCGTTCCGGCTCAATCCCATTGTGTCACTGCTGTTCGACTTAAAATTCACATTTTTCCGATTTTGTTCATTTATTACAATTTCCATTCTTTTTGTCGAACGATTTTTAGTGAAACAATCTTGCAAATCTTACCAATTTGTGGTACTTTAGACCCATCGCCGCTCCGGTTATGGCGGAAAGGCCGGAGGGCTGTCAAACTAACAGGAGGAGAGGACAGCAAATGGAAAATAGAGTCAAGGTTTTGATTGCGGACAGCAGCGAAGCCTTTTGTGATCGTTTGAAGGATACCCTGAATCAGCGGGGCGGTTTTGATCTGGTGGGCACAGCCAAGGACGGAGAGGAAGCACTGCACCTTTTGCAGCAGACCCAGCCGGATATTCTGGTATTGGATCTGATGCTTCCCAAGCGGGACGGTATCAGCATTCTGCGCCTTGCTCACGACATGAGCAAGCCTCCGGTGGCTCTTGTAACCACCGCTCTGCTCACCGGCTACATTTCTCAGTCTATGGCCAGTCTGGGTGTAGAGTATTTTATGCTTAAGCCCTGCGATGCCAATGCCGTGGTCGGTCATTTGGAAGAAATCCGTGCCAACCGGGAAGCTCAGAAGACCCAGCTTGTGCGCAAGCCCCAGCGGCAGGAGCCGGGGATCGAGACCATGGTCACAGGAATCATTCACGAGATCGGTGTCCCTGCCCATATTAAGGGCTACCAGTATTTAAGAGAGGCCATTATCATTGCGGTTAATGATATGGATGTGATCAACGCCATTACCAAGGTGCTGTACCCCCAGGTGGCAAAAAGCTTCGGCACTACTCCCAGCAGGGTAGAGCGGGCCATCCGTCATGCCATTGAAGTGGCATGGGACAGAGGGGATTTGGATACCTTGCAGCGATTCTTTGGCTATACCGTCAATTCCACCAAGGGAAAGCCTACCAATTCCGAATTTATCGCCCTCATTGCGGACAAGCTGCAATTGCAGTTAAAGAATGGGGAGCAGGCTATGTAAAAAGTGCCGTTATCCTCAAAATATACTCCCGGATGAGCCCAAAGGAAGGGAATCCGGGAGTTTTTCTTATTCCATTGTCAGAAGCACAGCCAGCACTGTGCCGCTCAGATCTTCCTCGTTCTCCCAGAGGAAGTCCTCCAGGGCGCTTAAATTCACATCATCATGGCCCACTTCTTTGGCATACAGCCGCAAGAGCATCATCCAGGTTTCCACGGAGAGTTCTCCGTGCTTGGCCATATGTACCTGTGCCAGAGTCCTCACCACCAGCCAGTTCACAGCCAGCAGCTTCAGCCGGGTCACACAGTCACCGTCATTCACTGCTCGGAGCCAGTGGCGGTACAGATGATCCGTTGCCAGATTCCGGGCAAAGCCGGTATGCTCCACGGAAGGCAGCTCCCCTTCCCAGGAGAGGGCTTCTTCCAAAAGGGCTTTCCATTGCGGGGTCAGAATTTCCAGTTTCAGGTGGGCTTGCAGCAAGGAACGAATTGCCTGCTGCTGCTCCTGCAGTGTAATGGCAAAGGGAAAGTCCTGGCAGGTCATGCTGTCTTCCATCCCGGGACCCAGGTCGAGCCCCTCCTCATAGCACATTCCGTGGGCCAGGAGTCTGCCGATGGCCTCTCCTTCCGGCACATCTTCCTGCCAAAGCTCGTCCAGAAGCTCTCCTCTGACACGGCGCAGATCTTCCAGAAAGATCTCGTCCAGATCCGTTTCTTCTCCCGGCTTTCCGTCCTCACAGGAGATCATTTCCCAGGGGCCTTGGTGCTTCAGGATCAATTCCGCAGCCACAGGGCAGGAAAGGGTCAGACCATACTCAATAAAGCTGCCGTAATCCTGGGTCAGCCGGGGGAATTTGCGGCAGGTCTCACAGGGAGCATCCGCACCCAGCTCCGCTTCGATGCGGCAAAGGCGGTTGTCCATCCAGAAGGGGCAGCGGCCGTCGGGCTGCCGGCAAAATACAGTGTCTCCATCCTCGTCCACCGTCATGGCTTTTCGCAGAGCTTCCCCCAATTCGCCGGGAAGCGCACGGAAGCGGCACTCCGATTCCTCGTCTACCACCACAGCCCAGCCGGTGCAGCAGCTATCCGGGCAAGCCTCCGCAATACAGCGGAACTTATTATAAAAATCCGGGTAAATATGCAGCATGGCAGTTTCCTCCAGAAGCTCTATGGGCTTATTGACCCTGTAAATTTTGGTTTATCGGGGAGTATGGGATCCACCCTTTGTAGGGGCCGGATACATCCGGCCCGTTCCGCACTGCAAATTTGTACGAATTCGCCCTAAATGGTGCTGTTTTTCAAACTTTTCTGCCGGGCCGGATATATCC
>JAZQXK010000070.1:0-3996 GCA_045632785.1 Faecousia sp. | reverse complement strand
GACAGCTCCCTTTCACAAGGCTGCGCCCGCAGGCGCGTGCAGAGCGCAACCGCCGAAGGCGGCTCTTAGCGCGGAGCTGAGCCTTGGGTGCTGCCGCACCAGTGCAACCCATCGGTTCGTAAGATAAACAGGAATTTACCGCTTCTTCTTGCTTTCCCGGCCCAACTCCTATATAATACAGAAAAACCGCAAGGGGAGACTGATACAACCATGAAAAAAGGCAAAACCCTGTTGGAGCTGTTTTGGATCTTCTTCAAAATCGGCGCCATCACCTTTGGCGGCGGCTATGCCATGATCCCCGCCATTGAAACCGAAGTGGTAGAAAAGAAAAAGTACATCACCGGAGAGGATCTTCTGGACATGGTTGCCGTGGCAGAATCCACCCCCGGCCCTATTGCCATCAATGTGGCAACCTTTGTAGGCAAACAGACAGCAGGCTTATGGGGTGCGATATGCGCCACCGTAGGCGTGATTCTGCCCTCCTTCGTGATCATCAGCCTGCTTTCTCAGGTGCTTTTCGCCGTGCAGGACTACCCCGCTGTGCGCTATGCTTTCATCGGCATCCGGGCGGCAGTGCTGGCCCTGATCGTAAAAGCACTGTTTAACATGTATAAAAAATGCCCCAAGAGCCTGTTTTCTTACATCATCATGGGACTGGCGCTTCTGTGTGTGGCCGTTTTGAAGTTGCCTGCCATTGGGGTCATTCTGGGCTGTGCCGTCTTCGGCATGGGCAGAGCCATCTGGCTGGGGAGGAAGGCATGATTTACTTAGAACTGTTTTGGGTCTTTTTCAAGATTGGTGCTTTCACCTTCGGCGGCGGCTATGCCATGCTGCCTTTGGTGCAGGAGGCTGTTTTGAAGCATGGCTGGATGGACGGTCAGGCTGTGGTAGACTTTATTGCCATCAGCGAAAGTACCCCCGGCCCCTTTGCGGTCAATATGGCAACCTTTGCGGGAATGCAGACCGCCGGACTTGGAGGCGCTGTATGCGCCACTTTGGGCGTTGTGCTTCCCTCCTTTTTGGTGATCCTGCTCATTGCGGGATGCTTACAGAAATTCAG
Source organism: Faecousia sp. (assembly GCA_045632785.1). Classification (GTDB taxonomy): domain Bacteria; phylum Bacillota; class Clostridia; order Oscillospirales; family Oscillospiraceae; genus Faecousia. The sequence goes on along the minus strand of JAZQXK010000070.1, from coordinate 2,936 downwards.
GCAGAACAAGCTGGTAGGCGGGGTTATGTCTGGCCTGCGCCCGGCTGTTGTAGGCATGATCGCCGCTGCCATCCTCTCTGTAGGCAAGACCACCTGCAGCGTCATCCCCCTGTGGGGCGGCGCATTTTGGATGACGGTGCTGCTCTTTGGCGGCTGCCTTGCTCTCAGCTTCCGGAAGGTGCATCCCCTGTGGCTCATCCTTCTGGCTGGTGGAACGGGCGTTGTAGCAGGATATTTCGGATTGCTTGGTTAGTTTTTCTTTCAGCGCTGCCCAGAAACCAAGCACTGCCGGTTGTTAGTTTACATAATTTGGATTATTCCCTCACAGGCGATCCTATGATATAATCTCCGGGCGTATACGCAAGTAAACAAAAGGAGATATACCATGAAACGAGCAATATCATTAGCCTTGACCCTGGTGCTTTTATTGGGGCTCTGCCTTACCGCTGTGCCAGTAAAAGCCGCAGACAGCCGCTCCAAAGCAGGCTCTGTGGCCACTTCCAGCAAGGTGCTGAATGTACGAACCAAGCCTTCCACGGCAAGTGCCGTCTTGACTACGCTTTCCAAAGGAAGCCTTGTAACCCTGATTTCCAAAACCGGTGCATGGTGGCAGGTGGAGTACAGCAAAGACCGCTACGGCTACTGCCACGAAAACTACATAGCCCCTGTATCCGCTGCAGCCCTGACGGTCAGCACCCAGTCCACCAGCCTCAATGTGCGCAGCGGCCCAGGCCCTTCTTACAGTAAGCTGGGCAGCCTTTGGAAGGGTGAAACCGTCCTGGAGCTTTCCCGCTCTAATGGATGGAGCCGCATTTTATACCACGGCACAAAGACAGGATATGTCAGTTCCCAATACTTAGGCGCAACGGCGCAATCCCCCGCTCCGGATACCTTTGGTGCAGTATCCCTGTCTATACCCTCCTTTAAGCAGACTGACAGCCGGTGGGCCAATGTGAAGATCGGCAGTTCCGGCAAAACCATGGGGAAAATCGGCTGCGCTACCACTGCCATTGCCATGATGGAGTCCTACCGGCTGGGCAGCACCATCTATCCCGATGCCATGGCAAAAAAGCTGAAGTACACTGCCTCCGGGAATGTCTACTGGCCGGAAAACTACACGGTGGTGACCAATGGCTCTGGCTACCTCGCCGCCCTCTACCAAAAGCTCCGGGAAGGGAAGCCCATTTTATTCGGAGCAAAGAACAGCTCCGGCAGTCAGCATTGGGTGGTCATTACCGGCTTCACTGGTGGAAACCAGCTCAGCGCCGCCGGGTTCGCTATCCATGACCCCGGCACTGCTTCCCGCACCAATTTGCAGCAGTTTTTGAACCAATACCCTATTTTTTATAAGTATTTTTACTATTAAGCGATACTTCCCCGGCTGCGCCGGAGGAGAGAAAAGCAGGACGGATGCCCGAATGTGGTGTCCGTCCTATTTTACACCCCCGCTTCCCGTACAAATTCCCGAAATGCGGAAAGAAGCCCCTCCAAATCCTCCGGGGGATAGTAGTAATGTCCGGAACTGGGCAGAATTACGGTGTGCACCCTGGGATTTCCTTGAAAAGAAGCGCAGGAAGCGGGGGAAACCAGTTCATCAAGCCCGGAGAGAAGAACAGCGCAAGGTGTTTTAAGGTGGGGCAAATACTTTTTGGTGCAGTAAATCTTCCAAAACAACTCCGCAACACGGGGAAGCCAGCCCAGATAGTGCAAAGGGTTGGGATCAGGTGCAAGCCCATAGCACCTTTTGGCAGCCAGCTCCCATGGGTCATCCGGAGTAGCCCTGTCAAAGCAGACCTTCATGGAGCGGATGAGGATTTTCGGCTTTAGCCGCAGCTTCACCGGAACAGCCAGAAGGAACAAGCCTGCGACACCTTTCTGCTTCCTGCTTTCGTCTATGGCAAAAAGTGTACCCATGGAGTGCGCCACAATGTAAACCCTGTCGTGACCTTTCAGCAATTCCTTCACCGCCTCCTCCACCTGCCGTTCCCAACAGGCCATAGAGGTGTGGGCAAAGGCTTTGGGGTCTTTTCCGTGACCTGCCAGCCGCAGGTTATAGACGGATACCGATTCCGGCAGCAAGGAAAGAAGGGGCTTAAAATGGTCGGGCGTACCCAAAAAACCGTGGACAAAAAGAAAAGCGCACGGGCTCCCCTTGACCTCACGCCTGTATTGCAGATGCTTCACAGTTTCCCCTCCCCTTTTTCTATTAGGATGCCCGGTTTTTGCAAAAAAGCCGGGGAAAAGCGGAAAAATCTTGCATCCAGGTGCGGGTTTTGGTATAATGAAGAAAAAGAAGCCGGAAGGAAGTAGCGCCTATGCATGCACAGAACTACCAATACCCCACCGAAGCCCACCTGCTTTACCCCATGGTGAAACACCAGCTTGTAGCCATGACCGAAGGAATCACGGACACCATTTCCAACCTTTCCAATGCCGCAGCCCTTTTGAATCTGGCCTTAAAGGACATTAACTGGGTTGGCTTTTATTTGCGCAAGGGAGATTGCCTGATGCTTGGGCCTTTCCAGGGCAAGCCTGCCTGCGTGGAAATCGCCTGGGGCAAGGGTGTTTGCGGTACAGCAGCGGAAACCGGTCTGGTGCAGCGGGTGGAGGATGTACACGCCTTCCCCGGTCACATTGCCTGCGACTGTAACAGCCGTTCCGAGATCGTGCTGCCCTTGCGGAAAGAAGGCCGGGTCGTAGCTGTTTTGGATATTGACAGCCCGGTTTTGGGAAGATTCACCCCGGAGGATGAAGAAGGATTAGGAATGCTGGTTCCGGTTTTGGAAGAACTACTGTGAGGTAAATTCCTGTTTAGCTTACGAACTTGTGGGTTGCACTGGTGCGGCAGCACCCAAGGCTCAGCTCCGCGCTAAGAGCCGCCTTCGGCGGTTGCGCTCTGCACGCGCCTGCGGGCGCAGCCTTGTGAAAGGGAGCTG
>JAZQXK010000069.1:0-11970 GCA_045632785.1 Faecousia sp. | reverse complement strand
CAGAGGAAGAAGATACATCTACACTCAGGTGATCCAGGCCGGTGGCATCGAAGAGGGCGGCGACCTTTTCTTCGGTGTCATACTTCTCTGCCAGATGGATAGTGCCCTGGGCGATCTGTGCCCGGTTGACAAAGTCCATGGTGTCGGTCTGCTGGAGGTAGAAATTGGTGCTCTTGGACCAGGTGCCGGGCAGGATGGTGCCGCAAACCTGATTGACATACTTAGAAGCCAGCTCCGCATAGGGCTTGATCTGCTCCTTCAGCGCAGTATCGGCAGCATAGTTCTTCAGGGGCAGATCTTCGTGCTTTTTCAGATAGATGCTGCCGCCGGCATCGATGCCGAAGGTGGTGCAGGTCAGGTTGTTGCCTGCGCCGTTGACTACGATAACATCGTTGCCACCCTGATCCTTATAGGTACTGCCGGAGTAGCCGGAGGAATGGTCATGGCCGGCGATGACCATGTCGATGCCTTCGGTATTTTTAATCATGGACAGGATCTGGTTCTCGGAGTTTTTGCCAAAGACAATGTCTTCGGGGGCAGCGCCGTCGCCCAGACCGGAGTGGTAAGCCACAATGATAAAGTCGGGGTCATATTCCTGAACCTGCTCCAGATACCGCCGGGCTTCCCAAGCCATAGCACCGGTGGTGTTGTCGGGATGGGTGAAGACCATGCCGGGGTAGTTGTCGGGAACATCCCAACGGGGGCAGTCGGTGTTTTCAAAGCCGATGATGGCGATCTTGTAGGTTTCCTCCCCAGCGGTGATCTCCTTGATCATATAGGGGGTGCAAACGTTTTCACCGGCGGTATGAACGCCGTCTGTGCCATCGTAGTACAGGTTGGCACAGAGGGAAGCAACGACGTTGCCCTTTGCGGCATCTGCCAGGTACGCACGGACAGCATTCATGGTTTCCCAGTCGTAGTTAAACTCATGGTTGCCCACAGTGGCGGCATCATAGCCGATCTCCTTCATAGCCAAAGCCATGGGGTTAGGCAGGTCAGTCTGACCCTGCTTCTGCAAGGAAAGCTGATAGGTGGAAACGGGGGTGCCCTGGTAGGTGTCGCCATTGTCCAGCAAAATCACATTTTCCTTTGCTGCACGGATGCCCTTAACGGCAGTAGCTACCTGGAGCAGGGTGTTGGTGGCTGCAGTGTCGTTGAGGATGTTGGTATCCCAGCAGCGACCGTGCATATCGGTGGTGGACAGAATGGTGAACTCGCCCAGGTCAGCAGCGCTGACGGCAGGAACGATGCCCAGCAGCAGTGCAAACACGCACAGCAGAGCCAGGACTTTCTTCAGGTGTTTCATAAAGAACCTCCTTAAAATAGTATGGGTCTCCTGGTGTCTATTTTACAACATTTGAGGCAAGATGCAACAAGATTGGTGAATCAAGAAGTAAAATCGGTAGTTTTCACAATTTAGAGAGAAAAAACTGTGAAATATGTGGAATATAAATGAAAGAGGGGAGGCGCTTGACGGCGGCAGACAGGGGGCGGTGGACAGCGGGGAGGATGCCCTAAATTTTGGTTTATCTTTCTGAGGTTGCTGGGCACCAAAGCCTCCCTTGTGTAAAGGGAGGTGGGTCGCCGAAGGCGAGCCGGAGGGATTGCCTAGGGCAGTTCGATTTCGCCAAAATGCTAACTAGAACGGAAATTCCTGCCGCACAATCCCTCAGTCACGCTGTTCGCGTGACAGCTCCCTTTGCACAAGGGAGCCTTGGGTGCTGCCGCACCAGTGCAACCCATAAGTTCGTAAGCTAAACAGGAATTTAGCGGAATTGTCAAGCCTATTCCCCACGGATTCTATCGCCAATGCGCCCCAGCCGGAACCTTTCAAATCTTTTCGTGTCAATTTCCTAAAATCTCCCCTTTTCCCATTGTAATTTTGCTGCAAAGGTTATATAATGAACCTGTATAACTATGTCCCCCCTAAAACCATAACGGAGGTAATTCTTATGAACCTGAACGCACAAGTTTTCCAGCTTGACAGCAGCCTGCCGGAATATCCCGCCTTTTTGCCGGGTATTCGCCGTGCCCCCCGGAGAGAATCCGCTCTGAGCCAGTCAGACCGGGAGACCGCCATTGCCAACGCCCTGCGCTATATTCCCAAGGAGCATCACCGCCAGATGGCAGAGGAATTTGCCAGGGAGCTGGAGGAGCATGGCCGCATTTATGGCTACCGCTTCCGTCCCGCAGGCGCTCTCAAGGGCAAGCCCATTGACGAGTATAAGGGCAACTGCACCGAAGGCAAGGCCATGCAGGTCATGATCGACAACAACCTGGACTTTGATGTAGCCCTGTACCCCTATGAGCTGGTTACCTACGGCGAGACCGGTCAGGTCTGCCAGAACTGGATGCAGTACCGCCTCATTAAGAAGTACCTGGAAGCCCTGACCGACGAGCAGACCTTGGTTGTTATGTCCGGTCATCCTTTGGGTCTGTTCCGCAGCCATAAGCTGGCTCCCAGAGTCATTATCACCAACGGCCTTATGGTTGGCCTGTTCGACAATCAGGCAGACTTCAACCGTGCCGCTGCTCTGGGTGTTGCCAACTACGGCCAGATGACCGCGGGTGGCTGGATGTATATTGGGCCTCAGGGTATCGTCCACGGCACATTTAACACCCTGCTTAACGCAGGCCGCCTGGTTCTGGGCGTTCCCAAGGACGAAGACCTGGCAGGCAAGCTCTATGTCACCTCCGGCCTGGGCGGTATGTCCGGCGCACAGGGCAAGGCCGCAGAGATTGCCGGTGCTGTTTCCATTATCGCAGAGGTGGATATGTCCCGCATCCAGACCCGGTATACCCAGGGCTGGGTCAGCAAGGTCACCGAGAGTATGCCCGAAGCCCTTGCCTGGGCAAGAGAAAAGCTGGCTGCCAAGGAGGCCTGCGCCATTGCCTACTGCGGCAATATCGTAGACCTTTTGGAATACCTGTACGAAGAAAATGTACATATTGACCTGCTGTCCGATCAGACTTCCTGCCATGTTCCCTATGACGGCGGCTACTGCCCCCAGGGCCTCACCTTCGCAGAGCGCACCCGGATGCTGGCTGAGGACAGAGAAGGCTTCAAGGTTCTGGTAGACAAGACCCTCCGCCACCACTATGAAATGATCTGCAAGTTCCACGACCGTGGCACCTACTTCTTCGACTATGGCAACAGCTTCCTGAAGGCTGTCTACGATGCCGGTGAGACCTCCATCTGCAAGAACGGCGTCAACGATCTGGATGGCTTTATCTTCCCCTCCTATGTTGAGGACATTCTTGGACCTCAGCTCTTTGACTTCGGCTACGGCCCCTTCCGTTGGTGCTGTCTGTCCGGCAAGCCCGAGGATCTGGACAAGACCGATGCTGCTGCCATGAGCTGCATCGACCCCGACCGCCGCTATCAGGACAGAGATAACTATGTCTGGGTTCGGGATGCCAAGAAGAACAAGCTGGTTGTTGGCACCCAGTGCCGTATCCTCTATCAGGATGCCCTGGGCAGAATGAACATTGCCCTGAAGTTTAATGAGATGGTACGCAACGGCGAGGTTGGCCCCATTATGCTGGGCAGAGACCACCACGACACCGGCGGCACCGACTCTCCCTTCCGTGAGACTTCCAACATTAAGGATGGCTCCAACATTATGGCTGATATGGCTGTGCAGTGCTATGCAGGCAACTGCGCCCGTGGCATGAGCCTGGTTGCCCTCCACAACGGCGGCGGTGTTGGTATCGGCAAGTCCGTCAACGGCGGCTTCGGCATGGTGCTGGACGGCAGTGAGCGGGTAGATACCATTCTCCGCATGGCTATGCCTTGGGACACTATGGTTGGCGTATCCCGCCGTGCCTGGGCCAGAAACGAAAATGCTCTGGAAACCATCCGGACCTACAACGAAACCTTCCGGGATACCGACCACATCACCGTCCCCGAAGTAGCTGACCGGGATATGATCCGGGAAATTCTGGAGAAGTGACCATGGAAAAGCTGGTAATCAAGAATATCGGACTGCTGGCCACCCCCACGGGCAAAGCTGCCAGAGGCGGCGCAGCCCAGGGTGAGATCCTGTGCCTCCGAAACGCATGGCTGGAAATGGAAGACGGCATCATTACCGCCATTGGCACCGGGGAGGCCCCGGCTTGCCCCAACACCGTGGATGCGGAAGGCCATTTGGTCACCCCCGGCCTCATCGATGCCCACACCCATCTGGTCTTCGGCGGCTGGCGGGAGCATGAGCTGGCAATGAAGCGCCAGGGCGTGCCTTATTTGGAGATTTTGGCCAAGGGCGGCGGCATTCTCTCCACCGTCCGGGCCACCAGAGAGGCCACGGAAGAAGCCCTCACCCAGAAGGGCGAAACCATTTTGCGGCAGATGATGGCTCTGGGTGTCACCACCTGCGAAGCCAAAAGTGGCTACGGTCTGGACAAGGAAACGGAGCTGAAGCAGCTTCGGGTCATCCGCAATTTGAAGGAAAGACAGCCGGTGGAGCTGGTTGCCACCTATTTGGGCGCCCATGCCGTTCCCACAGAGTATAAGGAAAACCGTCAGGCCTATATGGACTTGATGATCCAGGAAATGATCCCTCTGGTTGCCAAGGAAGGTTTGGCAGAATACTGCGATGTGTTCTGCGAAACCGGGGTCTTTACCCCGGAGGAATCGGAGGAAATTCTGGTTGCAGCCCAGAAGCAGGGCTTGGGTGCTAAGATCCATGCCGACGAGATCGACGCCCTGGGCGGAAGCGAATTGGCAGGCAGGATCCATGCGGTTTCCGCAGAGCATCTCATTGCCATTGATCAAAAGGGTATCGCTTCCATGGCAGAAGGCGGCACTGTGGCGGTTCTGCTGCCTGCGACCTCTCTGTATCTGGGCAAGCCCTATGCTCCTGCCAGAGCCATGATCGAAGCAGGCGTGCCTGTGGCAGCCGCCTCCGACTTTAATCCCGGCAGCTGCCCCAGCTTCAATATGCAGCTTGTGATGGACCTGGCCTGTTGGGGCTACAAAATGACTCCGGAGGAAGTCCTCACTGCGGTGACCCTGAACGCCGCCGCTGCTGTTGGCAGAGCGAAGACCCACGGCTCTCTGGAAGTGGGCAAGCAGGCAGATTTGGTCATCTGGAATACCGATAACCTGGAATACCTGTTCTACCGCTTCGGCGAAAACCTGGCAAAAACCGTCATCAAGGCTGGCACTGTCCGGTAAACAGGGGGGCTGAATATGAAAGAATACGAAATCGTCATTACTTATCTCAACGGCTGCTCCGGGGCAGCCTATCCCCAAACCTCCTTTGCAGAGGCAGAGCTATCTGACCCTGCGGACTATGTTAGAAGCAAGCACGGAAAAGACTTTGCACAATTTGTGAAGGAAGCCCACCCGGATGGCCGTGAGGTTTACACCTTCGACAACGGCACGGTGACCTATATTTACGAATTTAATCCCCTGTAAGAAAGAAAACAGCCTCGAAGCGCCTGAAAAGGTCACCTTCGGGGCTGTTTTTGTAGACGGTGGACAGTTAGCCTGAAACAGACATGAAGTGTGAATAAACAATGAAATTTCCAAAATACAGATACTTCTAGTTGAGTTTGCTTCAAATCTATGGTATAGTATCTTGAATAACTTTCATTTGGGGGCGGTTACCATGGCATATGCTAGATTTTATCTCAATGACCCCTGCGCTCCCAAGCCCAACCGGAAGATTCGCCTGGGTGCCAATGTGCTTTTGATTTGGGAAGACAAGCTGCTTCTGGAATACCGCCGGGACAGTGACCTTTGGGGTCTCATCGGTGGGGGCATCAAAGGGGCAGAGCCGGAGGATAAGGCAATCATCCGGGAAATCTGGGAGGAAACCGGCATCCGGATACCCAAGGAAGATCTGGTGAGGAAACAGGTCTTCGCAGAGCCGGGAAGGATCGTTGCCTACCGGGACGGCACAGTACACCGCATGATCTGCCTTCTATACGAAGTGCGGCTGCGGCAAGAACCCGTCTTAAAGCCCAGCCGGGAATCCCGGGAGTTGCGCTTTTTCACCGGAGCGGAACTGAAAACCATTCCCATCGCTCCCACCCACATACCAATGATCGAACTTTTCACTCCGGGGCTGCAAGAGAGCGGTCCGGAGGATTCGGAAACCCATAAGGGAGGACAATGCTTATGAACAAGAAATTTTTGGCACTGCTGCTGACAGCGGTCTTCATTCTGAGCCTTTGGGGCTGCGCAGGGCAGGACCAGGGTACAGTTTATGTGGAAAATGTAGGGCAGATTGTGGAGAAAGGTTCTATTGCCGTCAGCGATAAGTTCCCCGGTGTGGTCATTTCCGAAGATCGGGTGGAGATCCGCAGAGATGAAACTCAGACCATTGCCGCAGTCCATGTGGAGCAGGGGGATATGGTCAATGCGGGAGATATGCTCTTCTCCTATGCCTCCGATGTACTCAGCCTGGAGCTTTCCAAAATGAAACTGGAGCTGGAAAAGCTGAACAACACCGTTGCTACTCTAAAGGCACAGATTGCCCAGCTCCAGAAGGAGCAGAAGGCCGCCGCCAAGGAAGATCAGCTCAGGTATACCATTGAGATCCAGGATCGGGAAGCCCAGTTGGAAGAAGCGGAGTACAACGCCAAGAAAAAGAATGAGGAAATCCAGCGCACCAACACAGCCCTTCTCAATGTGAATGTTACCAGCCCCATCAGCGGCAAGGTTATTGCCATCGACACTGCCGATACCGGGGAACTGAACGGTGCGTACATGATTATCCAACAGTTCGGCAACTACCGCATCAAGGGCACAGTCAATGAACTGAACATCAATGCCATTATTCCCGGAGCAGTGGTCAATGTGACTGCCAGAAACAACGCCTCCCTGGAATGGCGGGGTGTGGTCAGCTCTGTGGATCTGGAAAGCGCCCAGCAGCAGGAGAACCCCAACCCGGACAGCTCCATGACCACCTCCAGCAGCTATGCTTTCTATGTGGAGCTGGACCATTCCGACGGCTTGATGCTGGGTCAGCATGTGTACTTAGAGCTGGGCGGCCTGGTTAGTGAAAACGAGGGCATCTGGCTGCCGGAATACTATATTTGCTATGATTCCGAGGGCACAGTCTTCGTCTGGGCAGAAAGCGAAAAGGGCCTGTTGGAGCGCAGACCTGTGACCCTGGGGGGCTATGACGATGCCACCTATACTGTAGAGATCGTAAACGGCCTTAGTGAGGGGGACTATATCGCATTCCCCGAATCCAACTGTTACACCGGTGCAAAGACTGTCCGGGAGGATGGCACTGTGGTCAAGCCCTCCGACAAGGAGGAAACCAATGCCCAGGACAATATGGGCGAGGCGGAAGGCGACCCCGACAAGGAAGATCCTGGCCAGTTTGATACCAAAAACCCTGAAGAAGGAAGCAATGCCCAGTTTGAGGGGCAGGAGGGCGAGCTGATCGATCCCGATCAGCTTGGAGGCGGCGACTCCGGCCTGAAAGAGCCGTCCTCCGACGGTGACCTGGGAAGTGTGGACGTTGCCACGGATGGCGATCTGGGGGGCTAAAGTATGATTCTGGAACTGATGAATGTTTGCAAGGAATATTATCGGGGAAAAAGCCCGGTTCCTGTGCTGAAAAATGTGAATTTGGAAGTGGAAAGAGGGGAGTACCTTGCCATTATGGGGCCTTCCGGCTCCGGCAAGACAACTCTCATGAATCTCATTGGCTGCCTGGACAAGCCCACCGAGGGCAGATACATCTTAGACGGTCAGGAAGTCAGCACCCTTTCCGATAACGCCCTGGCGGAGATCCGCAACCGCTCCATTGGCTTTGTGTTCCAGAGCTTCCATCTGCTGCCAAAAATGACAGCTCTGGATAATGTGGCGCTGCCCCTTTTATATGCAGGCGTGGGACAGAAGGAACGGAAGGAGCTGGCAAAAAAAGCCTTGAAAGCAGTTGGTTTGGGGGACAGAATGCGGTTTTATCCCAACCAGCTCTCCGGCGGACAGAGCCAGAAGGTGGCTATTGCCAGAGCTATTGTCACCCAACCCAAGCTTCTTTTGGCAGACGAGCCTACAGGTGCCCTGGATTCCGAAGCCGGTCAGCAGATCATGGATATTTTTGAGGGTCTCGCACAGGCAGGTATGACCATTATTATGATTACCCACGAGCAGGAGATTGCTGCCCGTGCCCACCGCATTTGCTGTATCCGGGACGGTCAGCTTCAGGGGGGGCTGAAGGAGCTTCCCAACTCCGGATCGGAAGAACCCGCATTCCCGGAAGAACTCGCATTCCCGGAAGAGCCGGTATTCCCGGAGGAGTCTGTGTTCCCTGATACGCCCCTGTTCCCGGATGCAGAGAATGGAGGTCAGCCATGAAAAAGACAAATAAAGTGGTCATGACCGTGGTATGCATCCTGTTGGCGGGGGTGCTTCTGGTGGAGGGCGGTATTCTCCTGGCCCGCAGCAACCGGGAGCCTGTCCCTGTGTATAACATTGAAAAATTTTATCTTTCCACCACTCTGACTCAGGACATGAGTTCTTACGGTTATGTAAAGACCGACAGATTGCAGCTTGTGTATCTGTCCGCTACCCAGGAGGTTACAGGGGTTCTGGTGCAGGAGGGACAGTATGTAGAGGCAGGGCAGGCCCTTTTGTCCTACGATACTACCCTTTCCGAGCTGACTCTGAACCGGAAGAAGCTGGATATTGAAAAGACCAAAATGCGCATTAAGGATGCGGAGAGCCAGTTGGAGCAGATCAAAAAGCTGAAGCCCATTACCTATGTGCCCGGCTCTCCCAATACAGGCGGCGGCAATACGGGCAGCGGCAATGCCGGCGTGATGGAAGAGGATCAGCAGTTCCGCTTCGTGAAATACGGCTTAGGCACCCAGGCAAGCCCCGCTACCCTTTGGGTCAGGGAGGATATGCTCTTTGACGAGGAGATCATGGCCCAGATCTTTGCAGAGTACAAGGCAGACCTCTATGCCGAGGCCATCCACATGATTGTAGAGACCAGAGAAGACGACTTCGGCAGAGGCAAGATCACCAACCGAACCGGCCTTCTTTTGCAGCGGCGCAAGGTCATGTATCCCACAGAGCCTACAGAGGCGACTCTGCCCACAGAAGTGACCGAGCCGACGGAAGTTACGGAGCCAACGGAGGCAACCGAGCCTACTGAGGCAACCGAACCCACCGAGCCGGAGCCCACCGATCCCACCGAACCGACCGGGGCAGAAGGGGCAGGGGAAACCCAGCCTGCAAAGGATGAACCCACCCCCCAGGAGGATCACAGAGGGGATGAGATCAGAGATCCGGAAGATAACTACTACTATATTTATTCCTTTACCTTCTTCCCCATGGAGGAAGAGGAGGACGAGAGCACCACGCCCACCGGGCCCTCTCTCAATATGAACAGCGGCTATACCACCTCCCAGATCACCCAGATGCGGGAGGAAATGGAGGCGCAGCTAAAGGAAATGCGCTTCAACCTGAAAATGGCAGAGGCCGAGTATGCTATTATGCAGCGGGAGTTTAGCACCGAAGCGGTATGCAGCGAGATCTCCGGCTATGTGGTGTCTGTTCTGGAGCCTCAGAAGGCCCTGGCTACAGGTGAGCCGGTGATCAAGATATCCGCAGGCGGCGGCTTCCTGGTGGAGGGCGTCATCAGCGAGATGTTCTGGAACGATCTGCAGATGGGACAGTCTGTTGAGATTACGGACTGGCAGACCGGGCAGAGCTATACCGGCAGCATCAGCCAGATCGGGGAGCATCCTGTAGAGGATCAGGAGTATGCCCTGATGGAGGGCAACCCCAATGTATCTTACTACCCGGTCACCGTTCGGGTGGAGGGCACAGCAGATCTTCGCACCGATGGCTACTATGTAAACATCGTCTACGAAAACCGGCAGAGCACCCAGCTTTATCTGGATGCGGCCTTTGTGCGGCAGGAGAACGGCAAGTCCTACGTCTTTGTGCAGGACAGCCAGGGACTTCTGGAGCAGCGGCCCGTTCTCACCGGCAAGACCATCTATGACGGCACCTATGTGGAGATCGTCTCTGGCCTGACCGCTCAGGACAACATTGCCTTCCCCTATGGCAGGGATGTAAAGCAGGGGGCGCAGACCGTGCCCGGCACAGAGGAACAGCTTTATGCTGAGAACTACTAAGGAGGGCTTGTATGGAAAATATCAGACTGGCCTTCCAGGGTATCTGGAGCCATAAGCTGCGGTCTGTCCTGACCATGCTGGGCATTATCATTGGCATTTCCTCTATTATTACCATTGTTTCCACCATTAAGGGCACCAACGAGCAGATCAAGCAAAACCTGGTTGGAGCGGGAAACAATGTGGTCAATGTGCAGCTTTACGAAAACGGCTTTCCCTATGATATGAGCTGGAACGGTGTACCCCAGGGGGTCAGCGTGATTCCGGAGGTTAAGCGTAGTGAACTGGAAGCCCTGGATGGGGTAGAGGCTGTGGCCTTCTTCCGCACCCGGCAGGACTGTTATGGGGATTGCTTCTTTGAAAATACCCAGTTTACTGGCAGCATTTACGGCATCGACCGGCAGTACCTTTCCGTGGAGGGCTATCAGCTTCTCCGGGGACGAGCCCTCATGGATGGGGACTATCTGAACCACCGCAAGGTGCTTTTGATGGACGAAAAGGCGGCAACCAGCCTCTTTGGAGATGCAGACCCCATTGGGCAGGTCATGGAGCTGCGGGGAGAAACCTTCACTGTGGTAGGCGTGGTGGGCAGCACCAATACCTTCACCCCCAAGATCCAGAGCCTGCAGGACTACTATTTATATGCGGATGTTTCCGGCGGCAGCCTGTTTATGCCGGATAGCACCTGGCCTGTGGTGTATCAGTTTGATGAGCCGCAGAGTGTGGCGGTCAAGGCGGTCAGCACCGACTACATGACAAGAGCCGGTAAGGCAGTGGCAGATCTTCTGACTGCCAGCCAGATCAAAGACAGTCAGAGCGGCATGGAAGGCTCGGAGGACGGCTCCTCCCGGTATGCCTACCGCAGTGAAGATCTTTTGGAGCAGGCTCAGCAGCTGCAGGAAATGAGCAACGCAGCCAATCAGCAGCTTCTGTGGATCGCCAGCATTTCCCTTTTGGTAGGCGGCATCGGTGTTATGAACATTATGCTGGTGTCCGTCACGGAGCGTACTGCAGAGATCGGTCTGAAAAAGGCATTGGGCGCAAAGAAGCGGAGAATTTTGGGGCAGTTCCTGACGGAGGCTTCCGTGCTGACATTCCTGGGCGGTATCCTGGGTGTGGCCGGCGGTATTGGCCTTGCGGAGCTGGTATCCCGAATCAACGGAATCCCAGTGCAGGTGAGCATCCCGGCGGCAGCTATTGCCGTGGGCTTCTCCACCCTCATCGGTATCCTCTTTGGCTCTTTGCCTGCGATCAAAGCGGCAAACCTGAATCCCATCGATGCCCTGAGAAGGGAATAAAATGTATACAAAGCACCGCCGGACAGCTCTGTGAACTGCCCGGCGGTACTACATTTAGGGGCTTTGGGACAGATGCGGCTCCGGTGGCATTGACCCTTACTTTCTAAATGCCAGATATCCCTCCAGGATCAGGGAAGCGGCAACGGCATCAACTGTATTTTTTCGTTTTTTTCCGTGATAATTGTGGGCGGAGAGGATGTTGTGGGCTTCTACAGTGGTGCGCCGCTCGTCCCACAGTCTTACCGGCAAACCGCAAACCTCCTCTACCTCTGCGGCAAAAGCCCGATATTTCTCAGCCCGGGGACCTTCTGTGCCATCCATGTTCCTTGGAAAACCCATGACCAGCTCACCCACATCGTTCTCCCGTGCCAGCCGGGCGATCTCTGCCGCCGTCCTATCGGGACTGTAGCTGTGGATCACAGTAGTGGTGCCGGTAATGGTACATAAAAGGTCGGAAATGGCAATGCCGGTGCGGGCATCGCCGTAATCAATGGCCATAATTCGCTTCATAAAGGGATACCTCCTGTTTCGGTTCAGTTTCTTCCCCCATTATACCAAAAAAACC
>JAZQXK010000068.1:0-37892 GCA_045632785.1 Faecousia sp. | reverse complement strand
GGCTTCTTGCCACCCTGGGCGGCTGCCTCGGTGCGTGGGTGGCAGTGCCGATTTTATACCCCGTTGCCCGTGCTTTGGGTAAAATAGGAGGGCAAGGATGGAACGAATAACGAAAAAAAGAGCCGTTGCCCTGTTTTTGCTCTTTGCTGTGATCGTGGGGCTCTTTGGTGTCCGGCTGTACAGCGTGCAGGTGGCGGACACCGGGGGGCAGGAGGCCAATATCTCTACCTACATCTCCTGGACCCGTGTTATGGCAGCCAGAGGAGATATTCTGGACAGAAACGGCAAAGTTTTGGTGACCAACCGAGCCAGCTACAATCTGGTATTTAACAACTATGTTTTCTATAACTCCAAGAGCCCTAATGAGTCCTTGCGCTCTCTGGTGCGGCTCATGTGGGAGCGGGATCTTGAGCCCATTGAAAACTTCCCCGTCACCGATGCCAAGCCCTATGAGTATATCTTAAACGACTTAAGTTCTCAGTGGCAAAACTATTTTAACCGATTCTTGGCCTACCGGGAGCTGGATCCGGACATCTCCGCAGTGCAGCTTATGAAGCAGCTTCGCGCTGCCTATAAGATCCCTGATGACTGGGAAGAATGGGAAGTGCGCCGGGTCATTGGTCTGCGCTATGAGTTGGAGCTTCGCGGAGATCTGACGACCCTTTCTGCCTATACCTTAATCAAGGATGTATCTTCGGAGGATCTGACGGCTATTTTGGAGCTGGACATTCCCGGCCTTGATGTAGAAACCTCTACGGTGCGGGAATATGCCACGAAATATGCTGCCCACATTTTGGGAACCATGGGTCTGATGAACCCGGAGGAATACGAGGTTCTCAAGGAGCAGGGCTATGCCATGGATGCTTATGTAGGTAAGAGCGGCGTGGAGCAGGCCTTTGAGGAATATCTCCACGGCATCGACGGCAAGAAGTATACCAAGGTGGACTCCAAGGGTAATGTGATCTCGGAGTATTACAGCACGGTGCCTGTTGCCGGGTCAAATGTAGAGCTTACCATTGACATTGAATTACAGGAGGCGGGAGAGAAGGCACTGGAAGCAGTTATTCAGGAGCTGCGTGAGGTTGGCCTGGGTTCTGCCGCAGAAGGCCGGGACGCCGAGGGCGGCGCAGTGGTGGCCATTGATGTAAAGACAGGGGAAATTCTGGTCTGTGCCAGCTATCCCACCTATGACCTGTCCCGCTACCGCCAGGACTATAATAAGCTTTTGGAACAGCCCTTTGGCCCTCTGAATAACCGAGCTATGGGTCTGACCTATGCTCCCGGTTCTGTATACAAAATGGCAGTAACCATTGCAGGCATCAACGCAGGTACCATTACCTCTGAGTCCTATATTGAGGACAAGGGCGTTTATACCAAGTATGAGGACTATCAGCCTGCCTGCCTGATTTGGACAAATAAAAAATCTACCCATGGCTGGATCAATGCCATGGAAGCGCTGGCTATGTCCTGCAACTATTTCTTCTATGAAACCGGTAACCGAACCGGCGCAGTATCTATTGACCAGGTGGCAAGAGATCTGGGTCTGGGTGAGCCTACGGGTATTGAGCTGGCTGAAAAAACAGGCCGCCGCTCCAATGAAGCCACCAAGAAAGCCCTGTATCCCGATGACCCCAACAACTCCGGCTGGTACGCTGCTGATACCTTGCAGCTTTCCATCGGACAGGGCGAAAACCGTTTCACGCCTTTGCAGCTTGCAGTTTACACGGCGGCACTGGCCAACCGGGGAACTCGTTACCGGGCAACCTTCCTGAGCCGGGTTGTTTCCTCGGATTATCAGAAGCTAATCAAGAAGACAGAGCCGGAAGTGGTCAGCGTATGTCCCATTGTGGACGATGCCTATTATGCCTATACCACCGGTATGCGTATGGCAGTTAACCGTGGCATGGGTACAGTTTATTCCTACCTGAAGGACTACCCCATTGCCGTCGCTGCCAAGACCGGTACGGCGCAGCACGGCGCTGCCGGCTCGGATAATGCCTCCTTCGTGTGCTACGCCCCCTACGAAAATCCCCAGATCGCCATTGCGGTCTTTGTGGAAAAGGGCGCACAGGGCGGTAATCTGGCAAAGGTAGCAGCAGCCATTATGGACGTGTACTTTGCCCAGAAGGAGCAGACCAACACAGAACTGGTCAAGGAAAATATCGGAAGCTAAGAAGGAGCAAAACCATGGAGAAATATTTGGAAGCAGGTACCATCGTATCCACTCACGGGGTTCACGGTGAAGTAAAGATCCTTCCCTGGGCCGATGGGCCGGAGTTCTTAACCCTCTTTGACCGGGTGTATCTCAAGGGCAGAGAGTATGAGGTGGAAAATTCCAGAGTGCAGAAGACCTGCGTGCTGATGAAGCTGAAGGGTGTAGACACCATGGATGCTGCCCAGGCTCTTCGGGATACGGTGGTCAAGGTAGACCGGGAGGATGTGGAGCTGGAAGAAGGCACATTCTTCATTGCGGACCTGATCGGCTTGCCTGTATTAGCAGAGGGTCAGGAGATCGGCAAGGTGAAGGAAATTCTGACCCTTCCCGGTAACGATGTGTATGTGGTTAAAGGGGAATACGAGTATATGATCCCCGGTGTAAAGGAATTTTTGCTGGAAACCAACCTGGAGCAAGGCTTCATTCGGGTCAAGCTCATTGAAGGGATGCGGACAGATGCGGATTGACATTATGACACTGTTCCCTGAAACCCTGGGAGATGTGCTGTCTGAAAGCATTTTAGGCCGAGCCCAGGAGCGGGGCTTCATCCGCATTGAAGCCCACCAGATCAGGGACTATACCGCCAACAAGCAATGCCAGGTAGATGACTACCCCTACGGCGGCGGTCGGGGCGCCGTAATGCAGGCCGACCCCCTTTACCGCTGCTGGGAGGCTATTTGCGAGGAAGCTGCCGGGCCGGTGCATACCATCTATATGTCCCCCTGCGGCAAGACCTTCACCCAGGCCGATGCCATTCGGCTTAGCAAGCTGGACAATCTGGTTCTGGTTTGCGGACATTACGAGGGCATTGACCAGAGATTTATTGATGAATGTGTGGATGAGGAAATTTCCCTGGGTGATTTCGTCCTCACCGGAGGCGAAATTGCTGCCATGGCGGTGACGGATGCGGTGTGCCGCATGGTGCCGGGGGTTTTGGCAGACCCGGAGTGCTTCGAAGACGAGAGCCACTATAACGGACTTTTGGAATATCCCCAGTACAGCCGCCCTGCCGTGTGGCATGGGCGGGCTGTGCCGGAAATTCTGCTGTCGGGAAACCACGAAAAGGTGGCTCGGTGGAGAAGGAAGCAGTCCTTACGCCGCACCAGAGCAAGGCGGCCGGATATGTTCCAAAAGGTCACCTTCCAGACCAAGCAGGAGAAAAAGCTTTTGGCAGAGATCGAGGCCGAAGGATGGGAAGAATAGTGCGCCATTGGCGCAGTGAAGTTTGTACTTCGGACAAGTGAAGTTGCCCTTCGGGCAGTTGTGGTGTCCCTTCGGGCCGGATTTGAAATTATTTCCTACGCTGAAAAAAGGAGGCTTCTATGGATCAACTGCAAACCTTGGAAAAGTGGATAGAGGAAGGTAAAAATATCGTCTTCTTCGGTGGCGCAGGGGTCAGCACGGAATCTGGGATCCCGGATTTCCGCTCTGTAGACGGCCTCTATCAGCAGAAATTTGAATATTCCCCGGAAACCATAATCAGCCGCACCTTTTTCCGGAAAAATCCGGAATATTTCTTCCGTTTCTATCGGGAGAAGATGATGCCACTGGATTTTGAGCCTAATGTGACCCACAGGGTGCTTGCCCGGTGGGAGCAGGAGGGAAAGCTCCGGGCGGTGATCACCCAGAACATTGACGGCTTGCACCAGAAGGCGGGCAGCGAAACTGTTTTGGAGCTTCACGGAAGCGTCTGGCGCAACTACTGCGTAAAATGCGGCAAATCCCACGATGCCCGGCTTGTGAAAGCGGCTGCGGGGGTGCCTTTCTGTGATTGCGGCGGCACGATTAAGCCTGATGTGGTTCTCTACGAAGAACCCCTTCGGGAGGATGTGATTGAAATGGCTATTGATGCCATTGAAAAGGCAGATGTTTTGATCGTGGCAGGAACCAGTTTGACAGTCTATCCTGCGGCGGGGTTGATCCGCTACTACCGGGGCAGACGCATGGTGCTGATCAACCGGGACGAGACCCCCATGGATCATATTGCGGATCTGGTGATACATAGAAGCTTAGGAGATGTCTTTGGAAGATTTTGAGATTTTAAGGAAGCTGCCGGAAAACCTGCTTCCCTGGTATGAGAGCAATCGCCGGGAGCTTCCCTGGCGCAAGGATAAAGAGCCTTACCACATCTGGCTGTCGGAGATCATGCTGCAGCAGACCAGAGTGGAGGCAGTGAAGAATTACTATACCCGTTTTTTAGCCGCCTGTCCCACCATTTCTTCTTTGGCAGAGGCAGAGGACGATGCCCTCCGGAAGCTGTGGGAAGGCTTGGGCTACTACAGTCGGGTGCGAAACCTGAAAAAAGCCGCTCAGGTCATTATGAATACCCACGGGGGCGTATTTCCGGAGGAGTATGAGGCGGTACGGGCCCTTCCCGGTATTGGGGACTATACGGCAGGAGCGATTTGCTCTATTGCCTTCGGTCAGCCTACCCCGGCAGTGGATGGGAATGTGCTTCGGGTGCTGTCCCGGCTGCTACTGTGGCAGGAAGCTATCGATCTGCCCCTGATAAAGCGGCAGGCCAGGGGGATTTTGGAGGAAATTTACCCCCGAAGCTGCCCCGGAGATTTTACACAAGCCCTTATGGAGCTGGGGGCAACGGTATGCCTGCCTAGCGGAGAGCCAAAGTGTGAAAACTGCCCCATGAGAGAGCTTTGCAGGGCAAAAAAAGAGGGCTGCCCCCAGGAGTACCCCAAAAGGCTTCCCAAAAAGCCCCGGAAGACCGAGGAAAAGACGGTGTTTATTCTTGCTTGTAGGGAGTACATCGCCCTGCGGCAAAGAGAAGAACAGGGGCTGCTGGCAGGACTGTGGGAGTTTCCCCATGTGCCGGGATGCCTGGATGAAAAAGCGGCCATAGAGCAGGCAGAAAAATGGGGCCTTTGTCCCAGGGAGCTGCTTTTGCGGGCGGACAGAATCCATATTTTTACCCATATTCAGTGGAATCTGCGGGGATACCGGATCAATTGCAGAGAAATGCCCGGCATGTTCACCTGGCTGACCCGGCAGGAGATTAAAGAGAGAATTGCCCTGCCTACCGCCTTTCGGCAGTTTTGGGACTTAACCGAGAACGAAAAACCTTGACAGAAATACAAGGAGGAAGAAACTGTGAAAAAAATCATTTGTACCCTTTTAGCCATGACCCTGCTGGCGCTGTGCTTTGCCGGCTGCGGGCACGAGGAAATCCACCACCACGCCCATCACTTTGATGCGCCCCTGACCCCGGAGCAGGCGGGCCTTTTCCAGAGCGCCGTCTTCCGGGTCTATGCACGGCAGCCGGACTTTAGCTATGCACCCCTGGCAGAGGCTGTGCCGGATTACCATGATGGCTATTTGTGCATCACCTGGGAGGAAAAGTTCCTGGCTGGGCCTGATGACGTGCAGGTAGGATTTTTCCCCATTGCAGGAAGCCTGGGAGAGTATGCCATTGAGGCTGTTTTGTGGGACTATGACAGCATGACCTCTGTTCCCTGCACCTGGCGCATCAGCTTCGCCACGGGAGAGATGAAAGTGGTGGGCTGCTTTGATGCGGCCGGCAAGAGCCTTAACTGGAAGGACTACGACCAGACAGAGTACAAGCGGTCTGGCAAGACACCCCTTTGGGATGAAGCTGGCCCCATGCTGCCCCTTTCCCAGTGGGAAGCTACCGATACTTTGTACTTTTCTGAGGATAAGCTGTCCAACGGCGTGGATCTGAAGCTTGCCGCTATGGAAGAAGGGGTAGAGTATTTCTATAACTTTGAGGTAACACTGACCGATGGCACTTCCTTCTGCACAGAGATGATGCCCCTGGTGCATGAGGATCACGAGCTGCATTAAATAGAGAGCAGTCGCAGCGGTAAATTCCTGTTTATCTTACGAACCGATGGGTTGCACTGGTGCGGCAGCACCCAAGGCTCCCTTGTGCAAAGGGAGCTGTCACGCGAACAGCGTGACTGAGGGATTGTGCGGCAGGAATTTCCGTTCTAGTTAGCATTTTAGCGAAATCGAACTGCCCTAGGCAATCCCTCCGGCTCGCCTTCGGCGACCCACCTCCCTTTACACAAGGGAGGCTTTGGTGCCCAGCAACCTTAGAAAGATAAACCAAAATTTATATGGATGAATTGTGCTCTTGGGCACATGGATTGCCTTGCGGCATGAATTGTATAACCGCATGAATTGCGCCCTGCGTGTGCATGAAAAAACGAACAACCCCTCCGGAATTTGCTTCCGGAGGGGTAAAGTTGTACCTTTTATTCTCTTATTCTGCGGAGATCAGGTAGTAATAAACCGGCTGACCGCCACGCAGGAGGTTGATCTCGGCATTTTTGCAGACCTTACCGAAGATGTTGGCAGCCTTTTCGGCCTGCTTCTCGGTGATGTCCTCGCCATAGAAAATGGTGATATATTCCTTGCCCAGATCCCGAACCTTCTCAGCCAGGGCACGGACAATGGCATTGAGATCCTTGGAGGTAGCATACAGGGACTTGCCGAAGATGGCCAGATAGTCGCCCTGATGGATGCTGTAGCCGTCAAAATCGGAATCCCGGGCGGCATAGGTGATCTGCATGGTCTCTACATTGCCCAGAGCCTCGGTCATGGCAGCCTGATTGTCTTCCACAGTGCCGTCGGGGTCGAAGCTGAGCATAGCGGTGATGCCCTGAGGAACAGTGGTAGAGGGGATGACCACCACGGTCTTCTCGGTCAGGGGGTCTACCTGCTCGGCGGCCATGATGATGTTCTTGTTGTTGGGGAATACGAAGACGATCTCCGCAGGAACCTTGTTGACTGCGGTAAGAATGTCCTGGGTGGAGGGGTTCATGGTCTGACCGCCGGAGATCACGCCATCCACGCCCAGATCATGGAACACGGATGCCAGGCCGTCACCGGCACAGACAGCAACCACGCCCAACTTCTTCTCAGGAGCGGCGATCTTGGGCTGCATTTCCTGCTCGCTCATCACCTTTTCGGTGTGCTGCAGGCGCATATTCTCGATCTTAACAGTCATGAGAGAGCCGTAGTTCAGGGCTTCCTGCAAAGCCTTGCCGGGATCGTTGGTGTGAACGTGAACCTTGATGATTTCTTCGTCGTCCACCAGAACCAGGCTGTCGCCCAGTTCAAAGAGGAAGGCACGAAGAACATCGGGGTCGTTCCGGTTCTCACGGGAAATGATGAACTCGGTGCAATAGGTGAAGGTGATGTCCTCGGTGTCGAACTCAGCGAAGTCAGCCTGTTCCTTGACTTCCTGATTCTCCAAACCCTGCGGAACCACAACATCCTCGCCCCGCATAGCCAGCAGCATGGCTTCCAGCGCCACCAGCCAGCCCTTGCCGCCGGCGTCCACAACACCGGCCTTTTTCAGCACGGGGTTCTGGTTCACGGTATCGGCCAGAGCGATTTTGGCTTCTTCAATGGCGGCTTCGTGGACATACTCAATGTGATTGTTGTCCATAGCCGCACGGCGAGCTCTGGCGGCTGCCAGACGGGCGACAGTCAGAATGGTGCCTTCGGCGGGCTTCATAACTGCCTTGTAAGCAGCGTCAACGCCTTCCTGGAGAGCCTGTGCCCAAACGATACCGTCGCACTCGGTCAGACCCTTCAGCCCCTTGGCAAGGCCACGGAACAGAAGACTGAGGATAACGCCGGAATTGCCTCTTGCGCCCCGCAGCATGGCAGAAGCTGCAATGGAAGCGGATTTTTCCAGAGTGGGGTCGTCTGCTTTCCGCAGATCAGCGGCAGCAGCGTTAATGGTCATGGACATATTGGTACCCGTGTCACCGTCGGGTACAGGGAAAACGTTCAGCTCGTTAAGAGCTTGCTTGTGAATTTCAATAGATGCGGCCGCGCTGATGATCAGTCTGCGAAGATCGGCCCCGTTAATGGTTTGCCGCACTGGTATTTACACCTCCGAAAATGTGGGCGCTCTAGGCTTACCCAACCATCATAGAATCAATAAAAACATTAACTGCGCGAACCGCAGTGCCGGTGCACTTGCTCACCACATAGCGCACCTCGGAAATAATGGACGAGCCCACGGCAGACAGGTTGACGCCGTGATCTACAATAATATGCAGGTTGATGGAAATGGACTTGTCTTCATGAAATTCTACCTTCACACCCTTGGCCATGGATTCCTTCCGAAGAAGGTGGAACAATCCGTCGGCTACAGAGCGGGCAGCCATACCCTTAACGCCGAAGCAGCTCATGGCTGCAGCACCGGCAATGCTGGTATAAACATCGCTATTGATGACGATGGAACCTCTTTCTGTGTTCTGTTGAATCATAAGGGAACCTCCTTTGCCGGGAACCGGCTGATATATAGCTGGATGCCTCTATTGTACCCTATTTCTGGGAAAAGCACAAGAGGAAATTTAGCGCATGGACTGCTCCATTTACAGCATGGACTGCTCCCAGCACCGGGGTGCTTCAAAGCCCATGATGGTCAGGACGGTGGGGGCTACATTGGCAAGGCCGAAAGCGCCCTCCCGGAGGGTATGGACATTGTCCCGGTCATAGATGATGAAGGGGACGGGGTTTAAGCTGTGGGCAGTGCGCACAGAGGTCTTGCCCTTCTTGGTTTCGGTCATCTGATCGGCATTGCCGTGGTCAGCGGTAATGAGAACGGTGTAGCCGTACTTGTCCGCAGCTTCCAAAATAGCCTTCAAGCCCTGATCCACGCACTCCATGGCGTAAATCACAGCTTCCATAGAGCCGGTGTGACCTACCATGTCGCCGTTGGGGAAGTTGCAGCGGAGGAAGTCGTACTTGCGGGAAGCCATAGCCTCTACCATAGCGGCGGTGATCTCTCTGGACTTCATGGCGGGAGCCTGCTCGAAGGGGATCACATCGGAGGGGATCTCCACATACTCTTCCAGGGCTTCGTTGACCTTGCCGGAACGGTTGCCGTTCCAGAAATAGGTCACATGGCCGTATTTCTGAGTCTCGGACAGGGCGTACTCCCGAATGCCGTGGGCGCAGAGAACTTCGGTCAGAGTGTTGGTGATCACAGGGGGCTGCACCAGATAGTTTTCGGGGATATTCAGGTCACCGTCGTACTGGAGCATTCCGGCAAACTTCACTCCGGTATACTCGCCCCGGTCAAATTTGTCGAAGTCCTTCCGGTCGAAGGCTAGGGAAATTTCCTGGGCACGGTCGCCACGGAAGTTGAAGAGAACCACGCTGTCCCCATTTTCGATCTTAGCTACAGGCTGACCCTCTCTTGCTACCACGAAGGCGGGAAGATCCTGGTCGATGCAGCCAACCTCTGCCCGGTAGGTTTCGATGGCCTCGGCGGCGGAGCTGAACTGTCTGCCCAGAGCCTGCACATGGGTGCGCCAGCCGTTTTCCACCATGGCCCAGTTTGCTTCATAGCGATCCATGGTGATCTGCATACGGCCGCCGCCGGAAGCAATGGCGTAGTCAAAGCCCGGCTCACGAAGCTGGGTCAACACATCCTCCAATGCGCCAACATACTCCAAAGCGGAGGTGGCAGGCACATCACGGCCGTCCAGCAGAATGTGGCAGTAGACCTTCTTCACCCCGGAAGCCTTAGCTTCCTTCAAAAGGGCAAAGAGGTGGGAAATGTTGGAATGGACATTGCCGTCGGACAGCAGGCCCATAAAGTGCATGGCCTTGCCGTTTTGGGTGCAGTTGGAAACAAGACCCTTCCAGGTTTCGGAAGCGAAGAGGTTGCCAGAGAGGATGGATTCTTCTACCAGCTTGGCGCCCTGAGAATAGACCTGACCGCAGCCCAGAGCATTGTGGCCTACCTCGGAGTTGCCCATGTCTTCATCACTGGGAAGACCGACGGCAGTGCCATGGGCCTTGAGCCAGTTGTGGGGGCAGGTTTCCAGAAGCATATCTAAGGTGGGGGTGTTCGCCAGCTTGACGGCATCTCCAGAGCCGCCATCGCCCCGGCCAACGCCGTCCATAATTACAAGAACAATGGGTTTTTTCGTATTCATTATGGATAAAGCCTCCGTTTTGGTGCTGATTCTATATGGGTAAGTCTTACTATTTTACACGATTTCCGGGGAAAATACAACTATTTTTTTAAAAACCCACAATAAACACAAAGAAAACCCGGTAAAAACCCCGGATTTGAACCATTTTAACAAGAATGGGGGTTCCGTTCCGTGTTTTCCGGGAGAATTGAAAAAGCCCCGGAGGGAGAAACCCCTCTGGGACTAACAATTTGACTATTGCAATTCGTTTTGCACTGTAATATAATAAACCAGATAATTTATAATAGAAAGTTCCGTGGAGGTGAAGCCATGTCCATTCTGAAGCTTGGGGAGATCATTCGCAGGCGCAGAGAGGAATTGGGTGTTTCTCAGGAGGATCTGGCCTACGGTATTTGCTCTGTGCCCACATTGTCCAAGGTGGAGAACGGATGCCCACTCAGAGCCGAGGCTGCTATGGTATTTACCCGGCTGTCCCTTGCCCTGAAGAAAATCCCTGCTCAGGGAATCCTGGCAGTGAGCAGCGAAGATGGGGAGGTCTATACCGGCAGAGCCCATGAGTTTGAAGGCCTGACTACCCAGCTTCGGGACATTCTTGCAAAATATGAGTAAAGCGGTTAGCATTCAGCCCCCAATATAGCATCAGGAACTGCGACCTCATTACGATGCTGTACCGCTATGCGGATATGCGGAATTTTGATATGGACACCATATCCGGCAACCTCAGGTTCGCAGATCAGTCCCAAATCCCCGCATATGCTATAAATGCTGTAAAATGGGCTATCAAGCAAAATATTCTGGGCAATTCGGGCTATTTCAATCCTCAAAAGCCCGCAAGCCGTGGTCATATTGCCATGTGGATTGCGATATTTTGCAAGAATTTTTCTGTTTGATCCAATCTTTTTATAATCCAGCACAACACAGTTACCGCAAATTTGATTACTATAGGAGCATTTGTTATGAAAACCTCTCTTAAAGAAGCCTGGAATTATTTCTGGAATTTTGGCTTTCCCGCACTCTTGCTTATTTTGGCAGTGGCAATCACTGTCTATCGTCTGATCCACGGGCAGGATATTCGGGCATTTCAACTTTTCTTCCTCTTGCTTACCTGCGTGATTCTCGGTTACAGGGGTTATAGGGATTGGAAAGAGGAGCGAGCCAAAAAGCAGACCAAGGGCGAGCATCCATCTTCGGAAACATAAGGACGGTGTGGCAGTATGAAGAAATTTATCAAGGAAGCCTGGATCGCTTTTTGGTATTTTGGTCTTGTGGGTCTGAGCTTTGCTGCTGCGATGATCGTCATGATCTCTCGGTGCATAAACAGCGATGAGCCCCCCATTGCGCGCACAATTATCCTCGCTGTCATAGGCTCTTTTATCATGTACTGGAATGTAAGAGCCTGGAAAAGAAATCGTGCAAAAAGACTGGCAAAAACCGAAAATCAACCCCCGGAAACATAAGGTGGTGCAACAGAATGAAAAAATTTCTCATAGAAGCCTAGAGCTTTTTCTGGAACATTGGCTTTTTTACGCTGTTTCTGGTCGCCTATTGGGGCGTTGTTATCTATCGGATCTCAAATGATCAGGATGTTTCCATTATGCTTTTGATCTCCTATACCTTCATGACCTCCTGCTTTATCTACAGGGTCATTAAGGCTTGGAAGAAAGCCCGTGCCGCAAGACTGAAAAAAGCCCAAAATGCGGGAGAAGTACAAGAGTAATCTTTGAAAAATATTCTTCCAGCCGAAACCTTTTCCTTTTCTTTCCGTCTTTATAAGTAAATCCCTCCTAAAGTGGGGGAGGAACAGAAAAGGAGGCTGCTTCTATGAAGAAATCCATCATCAAGCCCGTGATACTGATTTTTGCCCTGCTTGTTCTGACCGGGGGAATTTATGCCGCTGTGCGGTTATGGAACCCCGGGGAGAAGCCGTTGTCCCCAGGTGAGCTGCGTGTACATTCCGGTTCCTGGGACTATGTGTCCTATACCCTCTCTCAGGAGGATACGGAAGCGGTCTATGCCCTCCTGACCGATGCCGCCTGGGAAGAACAGCACTATGCCGAGCACCTCCCCACCCACACTTTGGTGATCGGGGAGACCAAGTACCTCTTTGACTTTGGAGAATACTTCTATAAAGGCTTTAACATCATCTATGAAGGGCCGGATGGAACAGTCCAGACCGGCAGAACACAGAAAGATGAAACCTTGATCCGGAAAATCGAAGCGATTTTTGCAAAATATGAATAAATACAAAGCGGTCAGCCCCACAAATGGAGCTGACCGCGATTTTTATGCCTGTTCTTTTCGGTGAATTTCCGCTGCCAGATGGACGGAGAGCACTGCCATAGATGCAGCCATATCCTCATACTGCACCAGAATGTCCGGGGGAACCTCCAAAAAGGTGGGTGCAAAGGACCAAATGGCCTTTACGCCGCTTTTTACCAAAAGGTTGCATACGGACTGAGCAGCCTGACCCGGCACAGTGATAATACCGATGAGTACCCGATGATCCTTGCAAAAATCTTCCAACCGGGAAATGGAGTAAATGGGGGTGCTGCCTTCGTACTGCCCGTCTAAGGCTTCATCCGCATCAAAGGCGGCAACGATCTTCAAGCCGTATTCCCCAAATCCCTTGTGCCCGATGAGGGCTCTGCCCAGCTTGCCTGCACCCACCAAAACGGCTTCGTCTGTGTGGTGGCAGCCCAAAAAATACTCCAGATCGGCAATGAGCTTTTTTCGCAGATAGCCAACCTTTGGGCGTCCGCCGTTGGAAACCATGGCCAGGTCCTTGCGAACCTGTACTTCACCCAGATTCAGGGCGGCGGCAAGGGCTGTGGCAGAGATGTAGGGGGGAGCTTCTCGGGGGATCGCTTTTAAGTAGGTCAGGTAAGTGGGCAGCCGCTTTAGAGCAGCCTTGGAAATGTCACGAGGCTTCATATGGCGTGATCTCCCTCTTTCACAATGTGCGGTAAACTTAGTGGCGATTCTGCGAAGTATACCCATATTGTAGCAGAAATTTACAGGTTTGCAACTATTTTTTTGCTGATTTGCAGTAATATTTTTTGGTGTTTTACTGACACTGCTTTGCTCTGCTGTAGTGCCGTCAGGAAATCTCCTGCAGTATCTCCCGGCGAAGCTTTTCTACGATACGCTTTTCCAACCGGGAGATATAGGACTGAGAGATGCCCATAAGCTCTGCAACCTCCTTCTGGGTGCGTTCCTTTACCCCCTGCAGTCCATAGCGCATGGACATAATGCGCAGATCCCGCTCCGACAGACCCCCCAGCGCCTTCCGCAGAAGCACAAGATCCACCTCGTCCTCCAGAGGGCGGGACACCGCATCCTCCTCTGTGCCCAGAACATCGGACAGAAGCAGTTCGTTGCCGTCCCAGTCGGTGTTGATGGGCTCGTCCAGAGAGATCTCCGTCTTCTGGTTGGCGGTTTTGCGGATGTACATGAGAATCTCATTTTCGATGCACCGGGAGGCGTAGGTTGCCAGCTTGATGTTCTTGTCCCGGCGGTAGGTGCCAATGGCCTTGATGAGACCGATGGTGCCAATGGAGATCAGGTCTTCGATGTAAATGCCGGTATTCTCAAAGCGGCGGGCGATGTATACCACCAGCCGGAGATTACGCTCAATGAGGGTGCTTTTTGCCACCTCGTCCCCCTGCTCCAGACGAAGAAGCACATGCTGCTCCTCCTGGGCTGTCAGGGGAGGGGGCAGAGTGTCCGCGCCTCCAATGTAGTGGACTGTGCCTGTGGGCAGCAGCCCCAAACGCCGCAATAATTTTTCCATCCAATTAACCATAAGTACCTCCTCCGGTCAATGCTTCATAAGCGCCTGTGGTGGACAGCTCCTCCGGGGAAAAGGCCACCAGTGTGCCGGAAGCCTTCCCCCCAATGCGTACCCCATCGCAGCGCAGGGCAAAGAGTAGTCCCTTTCCTCCCAAAGAATGATAGGGAAGCAGACGGGGCTTGCCCGCTCCCTTCCATGCGGCTACAGCTTCAGCGGGGCTTTTTAGGTCTACTGCACCCAAAAGCCCTTTTGCCGCTGAAGCCTGCACCACCAAAACCGGCTCTCCTGTGAAGGGGTCTTTCAGGCTGTTGCCGGAGTCACGCAGAGCTGTTAGCCCCAGTTCCTTTTCCCCCAGTCGAATCTTCACAGGCACCAGCTCTCCGGCATGGTTCATGGCCTTGCCCCAGAACAAATAGCCCAGCACCGCCAAGCCTCCCCCTGCCAGAAGAAGCTGCCAGAAGCCCTTTAACTGAAAGGCGAAGGCGATGCCCCCCAAAAGGAAGCTGAGCCCCAAAAGGATCACGGCCTTGCGAAATGTTCCCTTTTGAAGGCCGAAGGAAGCGATTGCCATGAGCCCCAGAAACACCGCCCGCCATAAATTGCCCCCCAAAAAGGACAGGCCGGGGAAAACGGTGCAGCTGGCATAGATCGCCCCCAGTGCCGCCCCCAGACCCAGCCGCCATGTAGGGCAGTGAGCCCCGGTGATCCGGGCGGTAGCGGACAGCAGACAGAAATTCAAGGCCAGGTTTAATAGGATCAGCAAGTCCAGATAAACTTCCATGGTAGCCCCCCTTTGCCCACCAGTATAGGCTGTCCATAGAAAAAAAGAGGTCGCAATCTCCAGAGAGATTGCGGCCTTTCGGTCGGGGCAAAACGATATGTCCTATGGGGATTCTTCCTGCATCTTCCTCAGAGGTCAGGTTCTTCCAGCAAAGGCAGGGGAGAGGCAGGGTATCCTGTCAGGGTTTTTCTACGGGGATTCCACCACGCAAAACGGCCTTGATGTTCTTCTCCGCTTTGAACCGGGGAATCATGACTTCGTGACCGCAGCCGGTGCAGCGAAGCCGGAAATCTGCCCCGGTGCGCTTGACCTCCCAGAGACAGCTTCCGCAGGGGTGGTTCTTTTTCATTTTCAGGATGTCACCCAATTGAATGTCCATATTTCCTCCAATTTGCCGTACCCCCTGCCGGGGCAGGGGGTAGAAAGTTACGCCAAATTCAGTTTCTTCTTCATTAAGTGGGTGGTAAGCAAATAGCCTCCCACGATAATGATCACATGAAGCAATGCCTGCACGGCACTGCCGATATCCCAATCCATAGCGGTGTCCAGGGACATATAGTCCACCAGGAACAAAGCGGTGATAGTGGCGATATTGGTAATGAAGCTGACCGCACTGTCGACACCGAAGTAGATGCCCACAGCCACCAAAACCTTGCGCCGTCGGGAGATGGTAGCGCCAATGGTAATGCAAGTGGTATACAGCACGCAGGAGGCGATCAGGTCCAGTATAAGCCGCAGTGCCAGCACTATCCAGTCAAAGCCGTGCAGATCATAAATATCTAAATAGACGGATAGCAGGGAATCTTCCAGCCAGCGGGAGTGGAGAACCTCCCAATTCAGCAGCTTGTCAGCGGAAGTGCCCAAAATGGCGAAGAGAAAAATACCCACGGACATGGCAGAGAGGATGACGGCTTCCCAAATGAGGATATTGACCAGGCTTGCCAGATAGATGCGGTGGGCATCGGTGGGCAGGGTGAAGGTGAGAAAGCCTTCGTCTGTAAACTTGCTTTTATAGAACTGAGCGATCAGAAGCACCTGGGTGATCACCAAACAGGCAATAACACCAAAAAGGCACATCGTCAGGCTGGGAATGCCTGCAATTGCCAGTACGGCAGTCCAGTCGGTAACATCACTGGCCAGACTAAATAAAAGCCCCTTGAGAGACAAAGCGGCTACCAGAAAAAGCCCCACGGTTATGATGCACAAAAGGGTCATAATGCCTTTAGAACGGCGAAATTCATACTTTAATAATTTGGCAAACATTTGAATACCTCCCGGAACAGTTCATCCAAGGACATTCCTTCTTCCTCCCGGGCTTCGTCTACACTGCCCTGCCGCAGGATCTTGCCCCCACGGAGGAAAATAAAGTCGTCCAGTACATTTTCTACATCGGAAATCAGGTGGGTAGAGATCAGCACTGTGGAATCCGGGGCGTAGTTACCAACAATGGTGCTGAGAATGTAATCTCTGGTTGCGGGATCAACGCCGCCGATGGGCTCATCCAGCAGATACAGCCGAGCCCTCCGGGACATGACCAGAACAAGCTGCACCTTCTCCTGATTGCCCTTGGACAGGGTCTTCAGTCTGGCTTTAGGGTCAATGCCCAGGGCGAGGAGCATTTTTTCTGCCCGTTCCCGGTCAAAGTCGGCATAAAAATCCTGAAACAGCTCCAACTGCTGCTCCACGGTCCAGCCGGGGCGCAAATAGCTTCTGTCCGGCAAATAGGATACAAGAGCCTTGCTCTCCGGGCCTACCGGGTGACCGCAGACAGAAATGCTGCCCCGGGAGGGGGTGAGCAGACCGGCGATCAGCTTAATTAAGGTGGTCTTGCCGCTGCCGTTGGGGCCTAAAAGTCCCACGATGCGCCCGGGCTCCAGCTCCAGATTGATATCGGAAAGAGCGGGTGCCTGGGCGGTATAGTATTTACTCAATCCTCTCACAGATAAGACACTGCTCATGGTTCATCCTCCTTGGCGTTTTCCAGATTTTGCAGCAGCTCCCCGGCTTTTTGGGGACTGATGCCAAGCTGCTTGAATTTTTCCGCGCAGCTCACTGCCAGCTCGTGAACGGCTCTTTCTTTTAGAGCGGTCAAAACGGCATCATCTTCCGTTACAGTGCGGCCCAGTGTGCCCTGACTGACTAAGACACCCTCCCGTTCCAATTCCGAAAGCGCCCTTTGCATGGTGTTGGGGTTGACCCGGGCGGCAGTGGCCAATTCTCTGACCGAGGGCACACGGCCTCCGGGGGGATATTCTCCTGCCAGCACTGCGCCACGGATGATGCCCATAAGCTGAATGTATACCGGCTCGTCGGTATTCAGTTTCCAGATCAAGATGCATCCCTCCTTGCTGAGTGTATTAGTATAATAACACAGTAAGACGGCCTTGTCAACAGATCGCTGTATTGTTCTTCGGAAATATTGGAAAAATCTTCATGTGTTTGGTTTATTTTGGAAAAACCGGGGCATACTGCCAATGGAGGTGCTTATGTATGAGCAATAATCAACCTAAAAAAGTATGGAATTTTTTGAAAAACCGGGGCTACTATCTGGCTCTGGCTCTGTGTGCTGTAGCTCTGGGCGTAGCTGGGTATGTGTACTTCAGTTCTGCACAGGAGGTACCCCCGGCGCAGGTAGCGGTGCAGGATACTGACCCCGCCCCTGTGGTAAACACCCCGGAGGATGAGGAGATCGTGCCTGTGATCGGCACGGAGCCTACTGTAGCTCCCACAGAAGCCACTGCCCCCACGGAAAATAAGACCATGGCAACCATGTGGCCTGTGGAGGGTGAGGTTCTTGCTGTCTTTGCGGCAGACAAGCTGACCTACAATGCCACCACCCAGGACTGGCGGGTGCATCACGGGGTAGATCTGCAGGGCGAAGCAGGTACAGAGGTGGTCTGCGCTGCCGATGGCACGGTGTACACCGTCTACGAGGATGACCTCATGGGTACAACCGTGGTGGTTCGCCATGAAAATGGCTTCGTGACCACCTACGGTAGTCTCTCGCCCGAGGTCAAGGTCACGGCAGGCCAGAAGGTCGCCATGGGCCAGGTCCTGGGAACTGTGGGACAGACTGCCCTGACGGAAAAGGCCCTGGGGGATCATGTCCACTTCGCGGTCACCCGTGGGGATGAGGTTATTGACCCTTATGCCTTTGTGAACAAGACCTAAATAAAGAGGAAAGCGGTGCAGTCTTCGGATTGCACCGCTTTTTTCGTGAATTTTGGGATCCCTGCTTGCCGTTTTCGTTGGACTTTCACTTGGAAAACGGGGTTTGCCGCTGCCTCAACCTCTGTGAAAAGCGATGCTCCCAAATTTTAGAAAATTTTTTCAAAAATTTTGAAAAAAGGTCTTTACAAATGGCTGACCTTGTGTTATATTAATCTTGCAAATGATAATCATTATCAAAAAGGAGATGAGCTATGGCCACAGTCAAGAAGCACAGCAAGAAACGGGATGCGATTTTAGAATGCGTCAAGTCTACCACCTGCCACCCCAGCGCTGAATGGGTCTACACTCAGCTCAAGCCCCGGATCCCGGACCTGTCTCTTGCAACGGTGTACCGAAATCTGGCGCTGTTCTTAGAGGAAGGGATCATCAGTTCTTTGGGGGTGGTGCAAGGGCTGGAACGGTTCGACGGCAACACTTGCCCCCATGTCCACTTTATCTGTACCGGCTGCGGCTCGGTTTTGGATCTGCCCTCTCTGACAGTACCCACAGAGCTGGAAAGCCAGGTCTCCCATGAATTAGGCGCAGCGATTACTGCTGCAGTCCTCAGTTTTCAGGGGCTCTGCCGATCCTGCCGGGAAGCGAAGCTACCTGGTCTAAAAGAGAATGTTCAATAATAATATTAAAGGAGTATTGATTATGAAGAAATTTGTTTGCACCGTTTGCGATTATGTTTACGAAGGCGAGTCCCTTCCAGAAGATTACGAGTGCCCCCTGTGCGGCGTTGGTGCCGATATGTTCGAGGAGCAGGAGTAATCCACAACCAACCAGATTGAATCAATCAAACATAAAATACAAAAATAACTTATATATAATATGGAGGAAAAAATTATGAAGAAGTTTGTTTGCCCCGTTTGCGGTTATGTTCACGAAGCAGAGGCCATGCCCGAAGGCTTCAAGTGCCCCATCTGCAAGGTTGACGGTTCCAAGTTCAAGGTCATGGAGACCAACAAGCTGGCTGCCGAGCATGAGTACGGCATCTACGCCAAGACCGTAAAGAACAACCCCGACATCTCCGAGGAAGACAAGAAGTTCATCTTCGAGCAGCTCATGGCCAACTTCACCGGCGAGTGCAGCGAAGTCGGTATGTATCTGTGCATGGCTCGCATTGCCCATCGGGAAGGCTATCCTGAGATCGGCCTGTACTGGGAGAAGGCTGCTTATGAGGAAGCTGAGCATGCCGCCAAGTTTGCCGAGCTCCTGGGTGAGGATCTGGAGCCCAACATGAAGGCTACCACTAAGCAGAATCTGGCATGGCGTGTGGACTGCGAGTTCGGCGCAACCGCCGGCAAGTTCGATCTGGCTGCCTGCGCTAAGAAGAACGGTCTGGACGCTATCCACGACACCGTTCATGAGATGGCTCGTGACGAGGCTCGCCACGGCAAGGCATTGAAAGGCTTGCTTGAAAGATATTTCAAGTAAGCCGCAACCGAATCAAAGCCCAGCGCAAGCGGGTTTGATTCGGAGAGGACGAGCAGCGGAATGAGTGAGCTTTCGCAACTTGTGCGGAAGCGAGCGATATGAAGCTTGTGAGGACGAGAAGGGCCTGCTGGAGCGTTACTTCAAGTAATTCCAATCAAAAATCTACCGCTCGCATTGCGATACGGCAGTAACCACTGGGGCGGAGGGGATTTCCTTCCGCCCTTTTTATAAGCGAGGTGTCCACATGGAAACAGAACTGAAAAGCGGACTGAGCTTCGTTGTCCGGGCCGAAAAAGAATGTGATGTTTACTGCCCTATTTGCCACAAGGTGATTCATGTGCAGGCAGGACAAGCCATTCCCCGCTGCTGCGGCAAGCCCATGGAGGTTCTGGATTAAACAATAGAAAGCAAGCAAAATTCCTGTTTATCTTACGAACCGATGGGTTGCACTGGTGCGGCAGCACCCAAGGCTCAGCTCCGCGCTAAGAGCCGCCTTCGGCGGTTGCGCTCTGCACGCGCCTGCGGGCGCAGCCTTGTGCAAAGGGAGCTGTCACGCGAACAGCGTGACTGAGGGATTGTGCAGCAGGAACTTCCGTTCTAGTTAGCATTTTGGCGAAATCGAACTGCCCTAGGCAATCCCTCCGGCTCGCCTTCGGCGACCCACCTCCCTTTACACAAGGGAGGCTTTGGTGCCCAGCAACCTTAGAAAGATAAACCAAAATTTACAAACTACACCATGTTTAGGAGGATATAGCCTATGAAGATCCGTATCAACAAAGACCTTGTAGAATTTACCCCGGAGAATGCTGCCGAAACTGCCGAGCTGGAAGCTCTGTGGATCAAAATGGGCAACTGCACCGGCGGCAACAAGTCCCTGGCCCCCATTGGCGTTTATGTCCCTTCTGTAAACAAGACCGCCACCTTCCACATTGATGGATTGACCGAGCAGGAAGCCAAGGAAGCCCCCCAGGTTCGTGCTCCTTATGACACCGATGTTTACTGTGTCACCTGCAACAAGACCGTGCATATCAAGGCGGGGGAGACCATTCCCACCTGCTGCGGACGGCTCATGGAAATCCTGGATTAAAAAGCAATGGAATAAATCCTGGCGGCAGGACTTGTTTCTGCCGCCTTTTTGTGTTATAATGAGGAAATCATTAGGAAAGGAGGGCCCTATATGCAGAGGATTTTAGGCATCTTCCAACATTTTAGAAAAAAGGGCGACTGGGTGCTGCTGTTCTTGTGTCTGCTGGCAAATTGCTTTGGACTGGTCATCGTTGCCAGCACCAGCCGGCATTTCGGCTCTCCCCGGTATATGTCGGTTCAGATTGTGGCTACACTGCTTGGCGTTCTGTGCTACATCGGTCTGACCAGCCTGCGAATGCAGATCTTAGGTGAGCGACGGGAACTGCTGTTCCTTATGAATGCGTTTCTGCTGTTACTGCTGATCCCCTTCGGTATTGACGGCGGCACAGGCAATAAGAGCTGGCTGGACTTGCCGGTTCTCCCTGTGAACATCCAGCCTGCGGAAATCTGTAAAATTTTCTTTACCATACTCCTTGCCAAGGTTATGGAGGTCAACCGAAGCCGTATTTCTTCCCCAAAAGCGATTTTTTTCATGGGCTTCCATCTGATTTTCCTGGTGGGCATGAATCTGGTCTTGTCCAGCGATATGGGTGTTTCCCTGATCTTTGTGTTCGTCTTTTTGGTCATGGCCTATGTAGGCGGTGTCAAGATCTGGTGGTTCTTAGGCGGATTTTTGGGCGTGGCGGCTGTTGCCCCCTATGCCTGGACCAGTCTTATGAAGGAGTACCAGAAAAACCGTGTTTTGGTTATTTTCGACCCCACCATCGACCCCCAGGGAACGGGCCCAAGATGGCACATGAAGCGAAGCCTCATGTCCCTCACCGGCGGCGGCCTCTCCGGGCAGGGTCTGTTTCAGGGTAACCGAACCCAGGTGGGCGCCCTCAATGCCCAGCACACCGACTTTATTTTCTCTGCCATCGGAGAAGAACTGGGCCTGATTGGCTGCGTCTTTACCCTGATCCTTCTGGGTGCAATCGTGTGGCGCATCATTTATGTGGGTATGAAGACCCCGGACTATTTCAGCCGCCTGATATGCATCGGCATTGCGGCAGCCATGATCTTCCAGATCTGCGTCAATGTGGGTATGTGCATCGGCGTTATGCCGGTTATCGGCCTGACCCTTCCCTTTATCAGCTACGGCGGCAGCTCTATTGTTTCCATGTACTTGGCTATGGGCGTGGTGTCCAGTATCCACGCAAATCCCGAGGGCGACCGCCTGGGCAGATACATTAGACCCAACTATTAAGTGAAATATCCCGATGTAAGAAGACACCGCCTCTTTTGAAGCGGTGTCTTTTGCGTTAGGGGATTACTGCAGACCGCGCTCGTAAGCCTCGACCATTTTCTTGACCATCTGGCCGCCTACGGAGCCGGCCTCACGGGAGGTCAGGTCGCCGTTGTAGCCCTGCTTCAGGTTGACGCCAACCTCCCTTGGTGTCCTTTTTACATATTAAACTCCTCCGATACCGGGACAGTGGAAGGAGTTTGGCTGTTGGGGGCAAACTCTCTAATCGGCTCGGACACAATCTCACCAATGAACTTGTAAAAGATTCTGATGCTCTGCTGATAGCTGGCATTTTTCCGGGGCATCTTCCTATAGCCCTCCGGCAGAATCTTCTCGCCGATTTCAATGCGGTCAATGAAGGTGACAAGGGTATCGCGATCAAGAGTTTCGATATAGGTATATTGTTTTACCAATGCGAAGAACCGTTCGTAGTTTTCCTGAATTTCATCAGTGGGATCATCTACATTAAATTCTGCGATTTTGGATTCAAGAACGCTGGCTTCTTTTTCAAGGTCAGCAACCACACGAGAAAGACGATCATCAGAGATTTTACATTCGGCATTATCCATATACATTTTGGTAACCATTCGGTCAATCATCTTCAATCGATTTCTGGCCTGCTCGATCTGGGCTTTTTTATCCACGATATTTAGCTTGGAGTTTTGTGCCGCAATTACAGACTGAACGAGAGTGTTAATGTCATCGTCGGAAAGGGAAATCAAGCTGTTTAAGTCCTGCCTAACGATTTCGCAAATGTCTGTGTAGCGAATATTGACACCGGTGCAGGGGTCTGCGAGGCTCTTTCGTGTATGGCTGCAAGATAAGAACCAGTATTTTTCACGCTCTCCTTTATGCACCGTTCCAGAGGAACAAAGGGCGTGTCCACATTTGCTACAAATAGTGATTCCACCGAAGATGCTTTTGCGAACATGGTCATATTGGCGGTAGTCACGGGAAGCCTTTCCCATATTGATCTGTGCTTTTTCAAAGGTGGCTTGATCGACGAGAGCTTCGTGGGTTGCTTCGGTGACTGTCCATTCATCCTGCGGAATGGGGACTTTCTTCTTGGACTTGACACTAACCTTTTTTGTCTTACCTAATACCGTATCTCCCAGGTAGACTCTGTTTTTAAGAATTCGCTTAACCGTGATGTGGTTCCAAATGTCAGATGCTCTTGCAGCACCTTCGGGAGTAAAATTGTCACGGCACATTGCCCGGTATTTCAGCGGCGGCATAATTCCCTCGGCACTCAAATCCATTGCAATTTTGATGCAAGAGTCACCGGCGGCTGCTCGTGCGAAAATGCGGCGAACGATTGGCGCTGTGTCCTCGTTGGGAACTAATACATCCTTGCTCTGGGGGTGCTTCATATAGCCATAAGGGGCACAAGCACAATACTCGCCACGCTGACGCTTCATTTTGAGAACATCTTTGATCTTTCTGGAACCGTCACGCAGGTAAACCTCGTTCATTGCGAACTGGAAAGGAGCCATAACATTTTCGGTTTCGGAGTCAAAGTTGTCTGCAATCGCAATGTAGCGGATTTGATTTTCCGGAAAGAACTGTTCAGCATAGTAGCTGGATTCTCTCATGTCACGACCCAATCGGGATAGATCCTTTGTGATAACCACATTGGCTTTGCCGGACTCCAGAGCACGCATCATTTCTTGAAAACCAGGACGCTCGAAATTTCCGCCAGACCAGCCATCATCAACAAAGTGTTTTAGAATCGTGATGCCATGCTGCTGGCAGTAGGCTTCAACAATTTTCTTCTGATTGGAGATACTGGTGGACTCGCTCTTTTGCGCTTCTTCGCGGGATAGACGATAATAGGCGTAGGCAAACAGTTGAACTCTTTTACCCAATCCATAATAACCGTTCTCTGGGAAGGTAGGGTGAGCAGTTCTTTTAGCAGCATAGGGTGGGGTGTTAATTGGCATGGTTCCTCCTCAAACCAGCGCTTCTTCCGCTGTCATTATAAGATGCAGGCGCAGAGTTTGTCAAAGGTAAGAGTTGGGAACTGTTTGCTTCAATTCTCTTCTGGATCAATTCAGACACATTTCTATTTCCAACAAATACCCGACTAATAACATAAGTTGCATTACCGATCACTACATTTTCCATAATAGTCCCTCCTTTGAACTGGAAAGATGCACAGTTCTGTAAAATAATATTTACCGAACTGCGGGCATATATGCCTTCAAATTGCGTTCTTGTAACATGCTGGCCAAAGTTACATGAATACGCTGGCAGAATTGGATCTGCCAGCGCATGGTATCTAACTTTGGAAATGCTGCCCCCACCGTTTGACTGTCCATAAATGACGCATTTGTGGGTAGCATTTCTTTTGTACCGAATGATAGATAGTCCGTCTTATTTGCCACGCCCCCCAGACGGAGGGGATGATGCAAGTCGCCTTTGACAAGGCAGTCATAACTCCGCAATATCGCTGCTTGTAAAGCTGGCGAATATCACAGGGTTCCCCCCTAGTCCTTGGGAGGGCGTGAGCAAGTTTCGTTGTCACCTAGTTAGTCACGGCATACCAGGAATGCCACTCCTGGCTTAAAGTCTGCGTAGATCGCTCGGATGACCTTATAGACAAGGTATCTGTCTCGGCGGCGCATCTTCTGTGCTACTGCATAGGTGTTTGTACTGGCACCATCGTATATTCGGTTTACAAGGTACAGTGATGGACTGAGATAAGTCCCTTCACCTATCGTCATTTCTTAGGACGTTTTGGTCGTGCTTTTTCCCACTTTCTCAAAAAATTTTTTCTTTGCTGCTTTAATGCTTGCAACAATGCAGGAATGCACAACGCCTTCTCTTAATGCGATGTCCCGAACATTTTGGCCCAGTGCATAATGCTGCCAAACTCTCCGGAACTGTACCTTTGTAAGACAGCGAGAGAGGGTATAAACTTTGAATTTGCTTCTATGTATGCTCTCAGCTCGTTCAACACAGGCCATCAGCGCTTCTTCCGGAGAAGAATCAGTAAGAACACTGCCTTCGGCGGCATCCAGACTGACAATATGGCGACGATAGTAGGCATCCTCATAATCGGTCTGCCGATAATCTCCGTCTGACCATTTCTTCCAAAACAGGAATTCTTCCTCGCTGGCGAAGTCGTTCCTTGTAATGCGCTGTTCATTGCCATCGCAGCCTCGGTACACGATGCTGTCTTGATCTTTTTTATTCAAAGCGTAGTCGCTCTTGTTATCAAACATATATAACCTCCGATTTGATTTGTTTTGGGAAAATCAAATCGGTAGGGCGGCGATCTACACCGAGGTCTGTCAGAAAACCAGTATGGAAAGGTTTTAGTTGTTAGGTGCGTACACTTGAAAGCTAGTATGAATTGCAGTTCAGTTATCGGGGTATAGTATCCCCCTCTTCAACAATGAGATGTACTTTTGCGCTAAAAAACTTCGCTACAATTCCAAAAACTTTCATCAAAACGCACCTTTCGCTGTTTTTTGCAATAAAATACAGGTAACAGGTGTACTGTGACGAATTCAATCGAAACGAGGTGTATTGTAGAATATATTTGAGGTGAATGGTAATGCCGGAATATTCGAAACCCTTGCACAAACAGTTGAGCAACTGTATAATGAAGATAGATTATTCTGAGAATCTCAAGATAATTGCAAAGTAGACAATAATGCTGCAAGAATCAATACCTTATATATACAGAGAGCGGGATTGTAATGATGATATATTTAATGATGATCGATTCTCCCCAGGATCGGTCAAAGTTTGAAAAATTGTATAGAGAATACCGAGAGCTTATGTACCATGTGGCCCATGAGATTTTGCACAATGAGCAGGATGCAGAGGATGCTGTACATCAAGCCTTTGTTAAGATTGCGGAACATATTGAAAAAATTGAGGACGCCATTTGTCCAAAAACGAAGGGCTATGTCGTTACAGTGATTGAGAGCAAATCCATCGACCTCTACCGGTATAAGCAAAGGCACCCTACAGAGGAACTCTCTGAGGATGCCCTTGGGATAACCATAGACTACGACGGCCCGAATATCATTGCTAAGT
Organism: Faecousia sp.; assembly: GCA_045632785.1. Taxonomy (GTDB): domain Bacteria; phylum Bacillota; class Clostridia; order Oscillospirales; family Oscillospiraceae; genus Faecousia. Next base: position 12,098 of record JAZQXK010000068.1, on the reverse strand, counting down.
GCATGGCAAAGCTCCCTGCCAACCAGAGAACAGTCCTGCTGCTGAAGCATCTTCACGGATTCTCTAACAGGGAAGCAGCAAAAATTATGGGTATGACAGAGGCGAATGTGATCAAGCTCCATCAGCGTGGAAAAAGTAGACTTTGTGCGCTATGCAAGGAGGAAGGATTACTATGATTACCGATGAAATGATCGCGGAAGCTGCCTTGGAATTGAACACCGCCATACTAAAGAATCTCCCGGATACGGACTGTTGCTCCCATGAGTTTTCAGCAGGATTTGAGAAGAAGATGAACCGGCTGATACGCAAGGCTAAGCACCCAAGGTTATATACCTTTGCACAGCGAGCAGCCTGTATTTTGCTTGTTCTGATACTGGGCTTTATGGCACTCCTCGCTGTCAGCCCAACTGTTCGGGCTGGTGTCTTGGGCTGGATCAAGGAACAATATGAGACTGTAACTTCCTATTTCTTTGTAGGCGACCCAGATACCTACGAGCCAACGGCTTACTATATTGCATCCATACCAGAAGGATATACCGAAAAACTTGTTGACGATAGTGCCTACAGCGTTGTACGCATCTATACCAACGAGGAAGACCAGCAAATGTTCTTCTCCTACACCATAACCCCAGATGAAACTGTATACAGTTTAGGTGTGGAGGGGTATCAGATTGAAAAAGTATCCATTCAGAATAATCCCGGAGAGTTTTATCTTTCAGATGATCCTGCACAGAGTAATAGTCTTATATGGTTCGATGAAGAAAGCTATGTGATTTTCTATCTATCCGGCTTCTTTGACAAGGAAGAATTGATCCGAATTGGAGAAAGCGTTACAACAGAAATAAAAAAATAATTATAACAGGTGTCCAATACTACCCCCTCTCATTCGTTATAATAATTGAACGGGTGAAAGGGGGTGATTCTTTATGAAAAGACGACTCGTTATTTTTGCGGTTGTGTTGGTGCTACTGACCTCCGCTACAATGCCCCAGGCGGCAACTCCTCGCACTGTGGCGTTGCGACCTGATTTGTCCTTTACTGGAAATGTTGCCACATGTGAGCTTCGGGTTTTGGGGTGTGCCAGTACAGACCAAATTGATGCCATTATGAAGCTGTGGCATGGAACTACTTGTCTCAAGGCATGGACCGGCAGCGATACCGGCTACCTCTCCATGAGTGGAACCTGCAATGTGCTGAGCGGCCAAACCTACACACTGACTGTTGAGGTAACAATCAATGGCACTGTGACATTGCGGGACACCATTGAGAGAAGAAGCTGATTGCGATTTGCTAACCACTTTACCTGAAACCCTTATCCTGATTCATTGGCAATTATGACCCCAAAGCAGCAGAAAACTGTACGGTATGTTATTTGCTCCAAGAGTGGATCTTCTTGGCAGATGACATATCGTACATAGCAAAGCCCCTGTGTAGTTTTATAGGAAATCAGATATAGTCTAAATTTAGAAAGGAGAGGGCACTTATGAAAAAGCCCTTGAAACTTCGGCAAATTCTATCTCTGCTCCTTGTTCTGGCACTTTTACTTCAAATCGCCCCAACCCAAGCGTTGGCGCAAGGTACAACCGGAGATACAGTAGACACTATCCAACAGCACACCGAGCCTCTTGCAGTTGATGGCGAGGTGACCTCTCTGCGTACCCAAACTGAGAAGCATTACCGTATGTCTGACGGCAGCTACATTGTTGTTGATTACGGAACCCCTGTCCATTATGCAGATTCAGACGGTTCCTGGGAGGACATCGACAACACCCTGACCGAAGTCTCTACATTTGGCAGAGATGGTGCATCTGTCTATACCGCTGTCAACGGCGATGAAGTAAAGGCGTTTGCATCTGAGTTTATACCTAATGAACCTTTGTTCTCCAGTCAGATTGACGATTATGGTGTAACTATGTCTCTGCTCCAGCCTAGCACTATGCAGGCAGGGCAAATTGATTTGAACGAAGAAGACGAAATACAGTTCTCATCCTCTGAGGCAATCGTTTTGAATGCTTCGGATACTTCTGCTACCTATACTCTGGAAGCAGATGAAGAAGAAAGCATTGCCCAGCAGGTACAACTTGACAAACTGTACTCCACTGTAGTATATCCCGACATTCTTCCCGGCGTGGATCTGCAATATGATCTCATGGGGCAGAATATTAAGGAGACAATACTGGTCAACGAAACACAGACTAGCTATGCCTATGACTTTAATATTTCTCTAACTGGTCTGACCCCAGCTATGCAGACGGATGGCTCTATCTTGCTGAACAATGCTCAGGGTGAGGCCATTTATCAAATTCCCACCCCTTATATGACCGACGCCGCCGGAAATTATTCCGATGCCGTAGAGTATACCGTAGAACAAACCACTGGCGGTATCATCCTGACGGTCACAGCAGATGCCGACTGGATCAATGCGGCAGAGCGCACACTCCCAGTCGCTATTGACCCGGCGTTGATCGTAATTACTGGATCTTTACAAACAGACATTATCTCTACATATACTGACGAAGATGAGCCCAATTCAACAAAATACGGAAGTCAAATGTACTTGGGCAGCAACTATGGTAAGGCTAACCACGGTTACCTGTACTTTGCTGCCCTTCCTGAAATACCAGCCAATTGTTCTGTAGTGAATGCTACCATCAGTCTTTACAAGATGGGGTACGACAATGGCGGCATCAACTCGTTCTATGGGGTCATGCAGCCTGTTACTGCCGGCATCCCTGTTAAAACAGACACATCCGACTATGCAACTTGGCTGCGTAATCTGACTTGGAACGGCGCATTAGAGTTGTCTTTGGGTGAAGTAGAGGACTATGCCTTATTACAGCCTACTGATAGCGGAGCGTATATTACCTGGAACATCACCCGTTCTGTAACACAGTGGTACAATGTCGGCGAAGCACAAAGCCGGGGCAACCGCTTCATGGCCTTTAAACCTCAATATTCCTCTACCGTAACAGCCACAAATTATGCATGGGCTGCCTTCTGGACGAATACTAACAATCCTGCAAAAGTCCCCCTATTCATCGTATCCTACCGCAACGATGTAGGCGTTGAGGGACGGTTTACCTATCAAAGCGTATCCGCAGGTCGTGCCGGTGCTGGCTACATTGGTGACTATACCGGTCAGCTTACATGGGCAAACACTCTGGCTGCTGACGGCAGCACTACCCTCCCCTTTGCCCTGAGCATGTATCACAACTCAGCCAATAAGGATACAGACTTTATTGCATCCGATACCTATGGTATCCATACCGCAGACTATACCACCATGCGCACTGGTCTAGGCTGGAAGCTGTCTATTCAAGAGAGTATTGTGGAAACTACGGTAGCAACAGATAGTGCTTCTATTACCTACTATGTTTATCAGGATGGAGACGGTACAGAGCATTACTTCGAGAAAACCAGTACCCTGCCCTACAAGGATGATGAAGGCTTGGGGTTGGAACTGACAGTCAGCAGCTCCACCTATACTCTAAAAGACAAAGATGATAATGAAAAGATTTTCTATAACGGTTATCTCGTCACCCAACAGGATTCCAACGGAAACGCATTGCATTATCTCTACAACGGCAACAGCTATGCCGCAGAAAGCAGCACATGGAAGCCAACTGCTACCGGAGCAAACAAGGTGACATCTATTGTTCGTGTCAATAATATTGGAAGCAAGACCCCGGAAACCGTGTGTACCTTGACCTACAGCGGAACCTATGTTTCCAAAGTGGTTGACTCTATGGGAAGAACAACAACCTTCCATTATGACAGTGCAGCAGACACAGGACGGAGAATCACTTTCCTTACCATGCCCGATGGGCAAACAGTCCATTATACCTATACGACCGATAATTGCATAGAAAAAGCCTATGACAACGAGGCGAAATATGGCTTGCAGTTTACCTATCGGGTTTTCCAGGGTTGCCTGTGTGTTCAGGCAGTGAAGGAATATGCCGCAGAAACATTACACGGGACCCAGACTATCGGTAATGCCTGGCATTGCTGGATGTTCAGCAAGAATCATAAGGAATACCGCTTCTATGGCAACGACCAGACAAAGGATACGGCAGACGACATTGTGACCCGTTATACCTTTGACTATGTAGGCCGCACGGTTAACGCAACAAACCTGAGCGGTGACAAAGAACACATTCTGGGCATTGCCGCAAATGCCTACATAACAAACAGTGGCACATCTGACACCAACAACCGTCTTCTGGGAGCTGCTGCCATGGGCTCCGTGGCAGTGAATCTTCTCAATAATCATGGCTTTGAAAAATTTGAGAGTTTCACGGACGACACTTCACAGTATGCGTGGATTGTGGCTAATTATGGTTCCGGTGTATCGTCCATGGTGATTCCGGTCACCGGAGTTTATGATTTTGCCAGAACCGGGCAGAATTGCGTAAAAATGTCGGTTGCAGAGAACCAATTGGATGCTGCCCAACGAATCTATACTTCCATCTATCAAAAGGTCTATCTAACTGCTGGGAAGACATATACCTTCTCTGGCTATGTGGATACCCACGATGTTACCCAATGGAAGGAAGGCGGCGGTGTATTCCTCTCTTTGGCCAGGGATAGTGATGGGCTAAATATGTCAACCAGTAGAGTTGTGAACTATGCTTTCTCCAATGACATTGCAGGGGGCTGGATCCGGCTGGAAACCAACTATACCCCTGAAGAGAGCGGTTGGTACCGAGCCAGAGTCTACTTGAAGGATGCAGCAGGAGAAGCTTATGTAGATGATCTGCAGGTTGAGGAAGTGTACCCTCTGTCCAATATTCCCAATGCCGTAACCAAGGCTGGTGCTTCCTCTTATAACCTCCTCAGCGTTGGCTCCTTTGAGCTATGGAACAGTACAACAGCGGATCATTCTCTAACCGGACAGTATTGGACACTTGGTGCTGGTGCTTCCCTGGACAGCACGGAAGGAAAAGCGTATGATGCTAACAGCTTAAAGCTGGAAGGTGACATTCTGGGCAAACGCCGGGCAAGCCAGACCATACCCCTTAATTGCTCCGGTGCTACCACCTTCATCCTCTCCGGCTGGGGCAAAGCTACCTCTGTACCTAATTGTGTACCCTCGGTGGATATGGAAGAAAATAATGTCAACGACGAGCGGTTCTTTGGACTTATGGCAGAGTTGACTTATGATGATATGGGTAGCACCAAGGAATACCACTTCGTGTCCTTTGACGAGAGGTATACGGACTGGCAGTATGCTTCCGGCTATATCGCCCCAAAGGAGACTGCTAAGATTCTCTCTTCCATTACGGTTTATGCAGTCTACGACCATAATGCCAACACAGCATGGTTTGACAACATTGCTCTGAACCAGGAGCCTGCCCAGACCTATACCTATAACGAAGACGGCAACATGACATCTGTCGTTGATGCGGCATCCGGCGAGGAGGCATATGAGTACGAGGGTGCGAATCTGAAGGAATACATTTCCAACGGTAGTGGAACTTATAAGTATGACTATGATGCCAGCAATAACCTGACAAAAGCCTGGAATGACGGCGTCGGCACCAACACCACCTATGATACTGCCGGCAATGCCACCGGCACCAAGCTTAGCCAGGTGAATGATGAGGGTGAAGCGGTCGCCGACAGTATGAACCTCCAAACCTCCGCAGTATACACCCCTGACGGTAATTATGTAGATACCGTGACCGATGCCAACGGCGGTACAGCGAAGTACACCTACTATGCCGATGGCTCCGTCAATACCACCACCATCAATGGCACGATTCAGACCAGAGATCTCTATGAGGATAACTCCGCCCGCCTTCAGCAGAGCGTTATGACCGATATGGCAGCGGTGCAGTATTCCTATTCCAGAGGAATGCTGGCGGCAACCACAAGAAAAGCGTTCCATACGGATATCACCGGCACAACGACCCTCTGGCAGCGGTATGCCATGACCTATGATGAGTGGGGCAATACTACCCAAATCAAGGTGCAAAGTACGGATAGCACCACCAGCACCCTTCCTACTGACTGGAACTCCGGCATTGTCCTCGCCCTTTATGGCTACTATGGAGAAAACGGACTTTTACAGCAAATGACCTATGGTAACGGTGACAGTCTGATATACTATTATGACCTCTATGGCCGCCCAGTGAGGATCCTCCACAGGGACGATCAGGATACCCTCACCGCCATTGAAAATTTCTATTATAATGGCAACGGCAATGTCTCCCGCATAGACTACCAGAGCGGAACAGGCGTTACAAAGGAGAGCTATTTCTATGAATATGACTCCCTGGGGCGCATGATCCACAGCCGCATGGAAGACGGAAACGGAAACCTCCTTTTGCAGATCGAATATGTCTATGACGGCAGCAATCGTTTGTCTAAACAAAATTATTCTTTCGGCGGGATTGACTTTAGCGAGACATTCAGCTACAATAACGATGATGGAAGCTTGTCTTCTGTGCGCACTGCCAACGGAGATACCGTCTCTTATACCTATGATGTGATCAAGAGACTGGAAAGCATGGTGGCAACCTCCGGCAACACCGAGATTTACACCAAGACCTATACCTATCAGGCTCATGCCAATGGAGGGAATCAATCCACTAACCGAATCTCTGCGGTCACTTATGACAAGGCAGTGGGCGACAAGACCTTCCACTATACCTATGATGCCCTGGGGAACATCGTCAGCTTTAACGAGAACAGCAATATGGCAACTACCTATGAGTATGATGATTTGGGGCAGTTGGTAGAAGCTTATGACCCGGGCGCAGATTTGCGCTATCTGTATACCTATGATACCGCAGGTAATATCCGAAAGGTCAAAGCATTGGGTGAGTGGCACTCAGAGGACGATTACGAAAACATCTACACTTATGACAATGCCTATTGGAAAGACCTTCTCACAGACTTTAACGGTCAGGCTATTGCTTATGAGGGGCAGACTTACAATGCCGATACCAACACCGTCTCCGGCGATGCGGTCAGCGGCAACCCCATCAGCTATTATAATGGCACAAGATGGACATTCTCTTGGGAAGATGGGCGAAAGCTGGTTAGCGCAAGTAGCACCGGGAACACCATTTCCTATGGCTATGACCTGAATGGAGTGCGTGACAGCAAAACTGTCAACGGCGTGGAGCATAAATACTATTACGCAAGCGGCAAATTGCTCAGAGAGACTTATGGAACCAACACGCTGGACTTCATCTATGATTCCAACGGTAATCCCTATGCTCTGAAATACAACGGAAATACTTATTATTACATCACAAACCTCCAAGGCGATGTAATGTATATGGTGGATGCCAATGGCGCAACCGTTGCAACCTATGAGTATGATCCCTATGGTAAAGTCATCAAAGCAACCGGGGCAATGGCAGAAATCAATCCTCTGCGGTATCGTGGGTATTACTATGATACAGATACTGGATTCTATTATCTGCAAAGTCGGTATTATGACCCGGAGATTTGCCGGTTTATCAATGCGGATGGGTTGGCCAGTACAGGACAGGGATTTTTGGGTTACAATATGTTCGCATATTGTAATAATAATCCTGTAAATTATAATGATCCGACTGGGTATGCACTGACCTTCTCTTGCCATATTAATATGGAAGATAAACGCCATACTGGGTATTCGTCTATGGATGATGCCGCCGAAGCCTTTGGAAGGCGTACCCTCGGCGATAGTAGTAAATGGGATGGCATAAAGGGTACGAGAACAGAATATGGTGCTGTTCTTTATTATACAGTGGGCCCCAATGAATACTTGTATTATCGTTTCGGTTCGACACAAATTGGAGAGGATGGACTCATAAATCCTGTTTTCGATCCAAATCCTTTCGGTGGATCGACCGAGTGGGTGATTTGCGGCTTTGTACATACCCATCCAGATAGTGTCCGTTACTCCTCGCGGGATAAGCGTGCGCACAACGCCAATCGCAAAGCTGTCGCCGAAGAATTTGGCACAGATCCAAAACAATTCGCTTCATACGTAATTTCATTCAGTTGCATTGAGGATGATTCCACACTGTATATTTACAGCATTATTGGCGATAGCAAAACATTTTCGCTAGTGAACAGTTTTCGTATACTATTTACTGGTGGCGGGGTCAAAAAAATACCAATAGCGGTGAATGCACTTCGATAATGGTAGGAGGAATGTTATTATGCGGAGAATAATTCTGGTTGCATTCTTGCTGTGCATCACCCTTTCCGGATGTAACCAATGCTCCAATTTGGAAAGTATGGCTCCGACAAGAGATCCTATGCTAGGCGAAATCATGTATATTGAATGGAACGACTACCCCTACGTAAATGATGATATGTTCTGTAAGTTTGGTTGGAAATACACTATTGCAAACCATTTCCAGAATCCTGCGTTGCAGCAGGAAGTTTCTAGAATTCAGGTTGAGTTTCCAATTCATACTGATGAAGAAGCGTCAAATTTTGCATGGTCTATGTATGATTTGCTAGTTGCAAATGATTTTATAGAAAAGGAATTTTCGCCTAAATGGATTGAGTGCTATACAGACGGTGTCATATACATTGGCTTTTCGGTAGCATATTTTGATAATGAAGGTGTGGAGTGGTTCCCGTATGATGCAAAAGCCTTCGACATACTGATTTCTGCAATTGATGGTCATGTGATACATTTTGGAACTTTGGATTCATACAATGTCAACGACTGAAACAAATGCAATATCTGAGTAAATGCGGAAGATGATTAACAATCTATTTTCTAGGCTACCCCAGAAGGGAGTATGAAAATTGTCTTTAAAAACGCTTTTTCTCATATTCCCTCTTGGGGATAATGGGGCGGGCGCATGAAGGCTTCCCAATAATCCCCGCCCTTCGGGGCGGGGATCTGGGCTCGGGATGCCGAGGTTGTGAGCTTCTTGCTCCGGCAAGCCTGTCAGCGGCAATCCCATCAGCTATTATAATGGCACAAGATGGACATTCGGCTGGGAGGATGGCAGAAAGCTGGTCAGTGCAAGCAATATCACAGACTCCCAGGAGATCGACATTACCACCACCTATGATCTAAACGGTGTTCGCATTGGCAAGACCGTCGTTACAGAAAACTATGAAGAACTTGTTGTCCACAACTATGCAGATACAGTTGTAGCCCCCACCTGTACCGAGCAGGGCTATACCCTCCACGCCTGTTCTTGCGGGGACAGCTATCAAGATAATATCACGGAAGCATTGGGGCATGATTACCAGATCAGAAACCCAAATGCGCCCATTATAACTTATGCGTGTACCCGATGCGGAGACATCTACTGGGATGATGTCATTGAGGATCCTATAACACCGGAGCCTACCATCCCTGAGCCTACAGAACCCGGCGGCGAGATTATGAGCCTGAAAGGAGAAACCACCGCCGGTATCTGCGGAGGACTTCAGCGGGTGCTGGTATCCACCGTCACCAAGGAGCATACCTATTTCTATGCCAGCGGCAAATTGCTGAGAGAAACCATTACCACTACCAGCGGGGACACAGTCGCCACGGAAACTCTGGACTTCATTTATGATTCTAATGGTAATCCCTATGCTCTGGAATACAACGGAAATACTTATTATTACATTACAAATCTCCAAGGAGATGTAATGTATATGGTAGATGCCAGCGGAGCGACAGTTGCCACTTATGAGTATGATCCCTATGGCAAGATTATCAATTCTTATGGGGCAATGGCAGAAATCAATCCTCTGCGGTATCGTGGATACTACTATGATGCCGAAACTGGATTCTACTATCTGCAATCCAGATATTATGATCCGGAGATTTGCCGGTTTATCAATGCGGATGGATTGGCTAGTACCGGGCAGGGATTTATTGGATACAATATGTTCGCTTATTGTGGTAATAACCCCATCAAGTATCACGATTCAGAGGGAACGAAGAAGGTTGCAAGCATTTATGGCTTTGATATTGAAGTTGAAGAAGATGAAGAACGGCAATGCCGCACGATCACAGCTTCCAAAGATGTTCCAACGAAATTTGGCACGTGTAGGATCTCTTTGTCACTTACAGTCGGTTTTGATATCGATGTGGATGTTGAGCTGTTTGAGTCCATGACTATAGCTGTCACTAAAGATGATATTTCGATCGAAATAGCTGACGAAGTTGCGTTCAGCATTGGGGCAGATGGACCAGGCTTTTTTAACTGGGGGTTAAGCTCGATAGAACAAGATATTACTGATTTTATCTCAGAAACTTTTGGAATCGACAAGGAATGCTTACCCGCAGCGAAAGTTTTCTTAGACGATGAGGGCTTTGTTGGAGTCAACTCTACTTACACCTTTGAAGGTATAGAACTATCGCTTGGTTTCTCTTGGCGACCTTCTCCCGCAGGAATTGGAGTAGGAGCTGGTGGAGGCTCAGCAACTTCTGCATTTGATTTCTATATGCCGCTCCGAAATGCTACATTTTTCTAAAATATGAGGTAACCAATATGAGAAAAATTCCCAAAACCCTAAAGAAAGTGTTATTGTTCGTTGGTATTTTTGCGGTGCTGTTTCTGGGTGTGAAGGCGTATTCCAAATACACTGCCCTGATTCGCAATCCCGCTGATTTTTTCGAGTCCGTAACGGATGTTCGTGTTGCGATCAAGAAAAAGTTTCATCTAGATAATCTTTGGAAGGAGCGGGACAGGAATAACTTCAGGTATTGCTACGGGATGAAAATAAATGGGATTTGGTACAATGTGCCGACAGAGTTTTTCGATCTTCACAACATTGAAGATCCCTGGAATAAGCACGAAGTCGAATTTTTGGATCATGTTGTACAAATCGGAGATTATGTTGTTATAGCCATAGCGGATAAAATAGACAAATTCGATATGCCTATCAGTGACACGCTTCATACTGTGCCGGAAAGACCTCTGGAACCCTATATGGAAAAAATATGGGAAGATTCGCTTTCGTTTTACCAGTACACAACCGGTCGCTTTTATGAGGGAGCGAGTTGGCGTGCAGTTTCGCCTCCTACAAATTTTGTTTATTTTATTCTCCCGGTGGATGCCATTACAGCGGATTATGAATTAACCTACACGAAGCTCGTTGAACAGGACGATGGCTCTTCCGCACCGGAAACCTTCGTCTTAACAGGAACGGAGATTGCAGAAATATTAAAATAGCTCTGTACAAAAAGAATAACATCTGCACGAGGGTATATCCCCAGATGTTAGGGCAGTACTTCCATTCAGAATCCCATATACATAATCAAGCAAGCAATAAGAAATGCGCCCCGGAATTTCCGGGGCGTAGGTATAAGCAAGGTTGATGGGAAGGATATGTCAGCCAAATCCCTCCCTCAATTGACCTCACAAGAGGCAGAGATCCATTGTAGACGGCAACCTCGTAGTTTTGCTATCAAATGTACGTTTCTTGCAAACCGACCATAGCTTCACGCAGCATATCTGCATACCGTTCTTTAACATACTGCGGTCCTTTGATTTTAACTTTCCCCCCAAAGCCAAAAATCCAGCTATAGAACACATGGCTTACAGAAAGGCTGACCACCGCTAGGAAAGAATCGGAGCTTTTTTATGCGCTATTAGAATTTATGCTTACTAACTAAAGGAGGATATTTTTTGTAAGCGTCAAAACTAGCAGCGACTTGTGCTAGTCCTCGCGGTATGGCACAATACTCCCATACAGTAATGGATAGTATATGCGACACGCGTATACTATCTTCCCTGGAATGCCGTGACAGAATGCCAAACCAAATAATTTACTCCGGTTCCGAGACAATTCTCAGAGCCGGAGCTTTTTATACGCTATTAGAATTTACGCTTACAATTCATGAGCGTTTGCACAGGAAAGGTAAGCGTACAATCTATCAGCGGTCGCTCACGAAAAGTAAGCGTAAAATCTATCAGCGGTCGCTCACGAAAAAACAAGCCAACCGCTCACGAATTGTCAAGCCGTATAATATCAGCGCCGCCTCTGGGTTCTGATATGATCCCCCTAAAGTAGACCATGGAAATATCCAAAGTCTATTTTAGGGGGTATTTCAATGTCCAAATCAAAGTGGACAGCAGAGCAAAAGATTGCCATGGTTCAGGCATATTTATCTGGACAGGGATCCTACGCAA
>JAZQXK010000067.1:0-12978 GCA_045632785.1 Faecousia sp. | reverse complement strand
CACAAAGGTGATTTTCTGGGGATAACACCAACCAATAAGGTTTTAGAAATTACGGGAGTTGACATTGACAGAGTTGTTGACGGTAAAATTGTCGAGCACGGCGGTTCAACTGAAACCTTTGAGACATTCTGGACAAACGGTCTGATTAAACCAGTATAATACCAATTCCAATTTTACTAACTGCTGGATCAAAATATAGCCCCAAGGAGCATCATCGTTCCTTGGGGTACATTTATGTGTGGTGGGGTACAAAAAATAGTGCCGGGGTACAAAATAAGACCTCGGGGTACAAAATCTAGAGTGGGGGTACATTCGCCCGGCGGTCACCGCAGATTGTATCAATAATTAAAGCCTTTTCCAAAACCGCCAGTTTTCAGTACGAAAACTGGCGGGTTTTCATATGCATGCTTTACGTTTCTTCAGGCTGTCCCAAGAAGCGTTCTCTATAATTAACGGAATCTTCAATGGTTCAAGACTACTGGAAGTTCCTTTCTATCAGCGTTCCTATGTTTGGGACGAGGAGCAGTGAACTGAACAAGATTTATGGTGTGCTGGAAAGCTACATAATGCGTCGCCTGGTTGTTCACGCAACCACCAAGAACTACAATAATCTGTTCACCTCTCTGATCCTGAATGGTGTGCTTGATGCACAGACATTGAAAGAACGCCTGAACAAAGGCAGCGACGCCAGAATGATCCGGTGCCTTCCCATTCTCAAGAAGCCACATAAAATCTACACGGTATTTGCAAGCCTCCTCCAGCTTGCGGGTGGAGTAGATACCACACTGGTATCCGTAAGCCATTACCTTGAACAACACTCGTAGGTCGGCGACCGATTTTCTTCCCTTGGAAGAATACGCTTCGTACAGTTTCCTGTAGTCCAGTTCCTCAAGCTGGGCGCCGGTCACGCGGACGGGTGCGTCCTCCGGTAATAAAATTTCACTGTCCACTTGACGGGGAGCAGATCATTTTCGCCTCCTTCGGGTAACTTTTGTCTTTATGCCTCTTGATTCATAATATCCACAAGCTGCTCAAAGGTTACAAACTCATAGCCGCTCTTTTTTAACATCTGAATGATGCGCTCAATGCGCCGCCTGTAGCTGCCGATACCATACTTGAGATAAAACTGGTCGTAAGATTTCAGCCCCTTCAAAAAAGGAAGCTTCTGCTTGGTCATTTCAAAGGGGTGCAGATAGAACACATAGTAATCGTTTTGGTGGATATGGTGCTGGATCAGGGTCTTAATAAATCCCCAGTGGCTCATTCGCACATAGCCGCCACCGGAAATGGGGAAGGGCTGGCCAAAGACCTTTTCCTTGGAAAGACCAAATTCATAGAAATTACCCTGCCGGTAAATGCCCCCACGAAGCTGTCGGAAGCTGTCCAGGTCCAGCTTAACCGTATGTCGGGCCGGCCGGTAGTCCAGATGGCTGGAATCATATAGGAAACCCAGTTCACGCAAAACATCCAGCCGTGCCTTGTCCATGCTGAAACAGGGGGCACGGAAGCCTACCACATCCACATCAAAAAGCTCCCGCATCCATTCCTTCGCTTTCCTGGTCTTTTCCCGGAACTGCTCCAGAGGCACTGCCATGGGAGCGATATGTTCATAGCTGTGCAAAGCCAGACTGTGTCCACTTCGAATATGGGGGCGCAGGCGGTCTGCAATTTGGTATGCCAGATCGCCTACGGTAAAGAGCGTGCTTTTAATGCCGTTGTTATCCAGTATTTTCAAATATTCATCCAGTCCATCCATGATGTCCACATCTACCCGAAGGCCGGAGGCACTGATGCAGTCTGTATCAGAAAAAGCCTCCACATCCATGGTGAACACTGCGTATTTCTTTTGATTCATGCTTCACTCATCCAAAAAAATCAATAATTGCCTGGTCATACTGCTCTGTGTTGTTGATCCGCAGGTGGGAATGACCGCCCTTGGCAAACCAGACCAGCTTCTTATCCTGCGAAGCGCAGGCCGCAAACAATTCCCGGCTTCTGGCAGGAATGGAGAAAACATCCTTTTCGCCGTAGAGGAACAGCACCCGGCAGTCGGGCTTAATTCTCTTAATGGCACGGATGGGTTTGTGCTTATACACATTGGTTCCGGTGTGGCGATAGATCTGCCACATAGCAAGCTGCAAAACCGGAAAACGAGGGCGATTCAGCTCCATCATATGACGGCGGAAGGTCTCCGGGAAGGAGATATAGCAGCCTTCTGTAACGAAACCACGGAAATAGTCCGGGCACTGGGGTGCGGTCAGGGCAAAAAGGCCGGAGGAAGTGCCGATGCAGATGCCGTGGAAATAGACCTCCCGGTTACCGAAGCGGTCGTGCACCAATCTGACCCAGGCCAGCACATCTCCGCTCTCTTTCAGGCCGATGGTGTTGTACTTGCCGTCGCTCTTGCCGTGGCAGCGGGTATCGACTACCAGGACATTGAAACCTGCCTTCTCATAGGGCGGGGCGAAATAGTAGGAATACACCAGACTTTCGCACCGGCCGGGCAGGATCACCACGCAGCGGTCTGCCCCAAAGTCGAAATACTGACCAAAGAGCCGCAGTCCGTCGTTTTCGATCTCCAGCTCTGTGATGCGGTGGCGGTTGCGCTCCATCCAGGCAACGCCATCGTTCCACATCTGCACCTGCTCTGCGTCATCGGGGAAGGAGCAGCTTCTGCACCACTTCTCCGGAGTTGTTCGCACAAGCTGATCCTCATAGACCCGCTTGGCAATGGGGTAAGTATAGATCACCATAAAAATCAGGCCACCTAAAAGCAAGGCCGCCACAATCAGCAGAATCTCAAAAAGTCCCATAGTTGCCTCCCATATTCTTTTTCGCAAACTCTCTCACATAACAGTATAACACATCTTTCTCCAAATTGCATTACTTTTTTCCGAAAAAGGTCGAAATTGTGGAGGAAAAATCCGTCTAGAGCAAGAAAAATCCGTCTAGAGCAAGAAAACTCTGTTGATTTAGAGAGAACTCTGTGCTATAATTATTCTGGTATTGTATATTTTGGCCGCACAAATCAAAAAAGAAAGGATAATATCCCATGGCTGACTTTGTCATTATACCAGATGCTTCCTCCGACCTTACCAGGGAACTGCGGGAACGCTTTCAAATCCCCGACTATCTCAGGGGCACGATCTACTTCCCTGACGGCACCGAATATGCAGCCGATCTGGACTGGGAGCTGATGAGCCCCGATACCTATTATAAATCCATGTCCGGCAGAAAAATCCTTTATAAAACTGCCAGTGCCCAGAGGGGCCACATTTTTGAAGTTTATGAGAATCAGCTCAAGGCCGGCAACGACATTCTTGCCATCACCTTGTCCACCGCCCTGTCCGGCACCAACCAGGTCTGTCACAAGGTCGCCGAGGAGCTACTGAAGAAATATCCCCAGCGGAAGATCATCATCGTTGACTCTCTGCGTTATTCCACCGCCCTTTCCCTTCTGGTGATCATGGCCAGCCAGAAGCGCATGGAGGGTGCAACACTGGAAGAAACCGCAGAATATGTAGAAAAGCATAAGCACTGTGTCCATCAAATGGGTCCCATGGATGACCTGTTCTTCCTGGTCAAAACCGGACGCATCTCCAACTTTAAGGCATTTTTTGGTTCTCTTATCGGCATCAACCCCATGGCAGACTTCAACCGCCATGGTCTTTCCCAGGTTCTGGGCAAGTTTAAGGGCAAGAAGAACGCCTTTGATGCCGTCATCGAATATATGCGGGGCACAGTAGTAAACCCCCAAGATCAAATCATGTTTGTCGCCCACTCCAACCGGGAGCAGGCGGCCCAGCTCCTTGTCCAAAGAGTGCAGGAGGAGTTCTCCCCCAAGGAGATTATTATCAACCACATAGGTATGGCCTGCGGCGCTTCCATAGGCCCCGGTCTGTGCGCTGTGTTCTATCAAGGCACAGAGATTAGCGAAGGTATGGAAAAAGAGCAGGCTTTGATGAACCGGATCATTGAAGATCAAAAGAGCAAAAAGTAATCGGAGGTCATTATGAGAGATTTTGTAATTTTAACTGACTCTACCAGCGATCTGTCCCTGGAGCTGCGGCAGCAGTACGGCATCGACTATGTTCCCATGCAGTATGTTGTAGACGGTGAAGAATATGCGGCCTCCCTGGATTGGGAATCCCATAGCTGCAAGGATTTTTATGACCTGATGCGCAAAGGCACCCGTGTCTTCACCACCCAGGTTCCCAAGGATGTCTTCTGCGCTGCCTGCAGCAAGGCTCTGGACGAGGGCAAGGATGTAGTCTACATTGCCTGTTCCTCTGCCCTGTCTGCCTCTGTGAACATGGCAAAGCTGGCTGCCGAGGAGATCGTCAAGGACTATCCCGGCGCAAACATCTTCTGCATCGACTCCCTCATCAGCTCCCTGGGTCAGGGCTATCTGGCTATGGAAGCCGCCCGGAAGCGTGCTGCCGGCATGAGCGCAGAGGAAACCGCCAATTATATTGAGAGCATCAAGCTGCAGATCAACCAGTGCGGCACAGTGGGCTCTCTGGAATATCTCCGTCGGGCAGGCCGTGTCAAGGCTTCCAAAGCCTTCTTTGGCAACCTCTTTGGTGTTAAGCCCCTGATCATTTCCGACCGCAAAGGTCAAAACTATGCTTACAAAAAGGCCAAGGGCGCTGTCAACGCCCGCATCGCCATTGCTGAGCATTTGATAGAAGCCGCCAATGGTCAGTACGGCGAGCTGCTGCTCACCCATGCAGACTGTCCGGAAGACATCCAGCTTCTCCGGGACGAGATTCTGAAGCGTGCCCCCTTCCAGAAGGTCACCATCAACGCCATCGGCCCCATCGTGGGCGCATCCGTAGGCCCCGGCACTGTGATCGCCTTCTGCCACGGAACAGAAGTTATGATCGAAGGATGTGAATAATATGCCCGCCACTTTAGACGGCATCGGCCTTCACGGGCTCTTTACCAGCGGCTACCGCAACCTAAAAAAGCACATGGAAGCCATTAACGGACTGAATGTTTTTCCTGTCCCCGATGGCGATACCGGCGCAAATATGGTTATGACCTTTGGCGGCGGTTTAAGAGCTGTGAACGATCCCACCGCCCATGCCGGACAGTATATGCAGGGCCTTTCCAAGGCTGTGCTGCTTTCCGCCAGAGGCAACTCAGGCGTCATCTTCTCCCAGTTTGTTTACGGTCTGTCCCGGGGGTTTGCCCAGAAGGAATCAATTACCTTTGCCGATTTTGCTCCCGCCTTCGTCTGTGCCAAGGAGGATGCTTACCACTCCATTATGACGCCCACAGAAGGCACCATCCTCACTGTCATTCGGGAAGCAGCAGACTTTTTGGCTGAAAACGCCCAGAAGTACGAAGACTTCCGGGAGGGCTTCCATGCCCTGCACGACCAGATGGCGGTCACACTGCAAAAGACCCCGGAGCTTCTTCCCGTTTTGAAAGAGGCCGGTGTGGTAGACAGCGGCGGTGCAGGCCTGGTATGCTTTATGGAGGGTATTTGCGCCCACCTGCGGGGCGAGGAGATCGACGACCTGCCTGACCAGGAGGATTGGCACGCCCCCGCTGCCCCCAATGCCGCCAACTTCGGCCCGGACAGCCATCTGGAATACGGCTACTGCACAGAGTTTATCCTGCAGCTTATGAACTATAAGACCGATCTGGCTTCCTTTGACCTGCAGAGCTTTGTAAAGCCTCTGGAAGACATGGGCGACTCCATTGTTTCCGTCCACAATGACGGCATTGTAAAGATCCACATCCACACCTTCACCCCCGATGCAGTCCTTGGCTATGCAAGACAGTTCGGTGAGTTTGTGACTGTGAAAATCGAGAATATGTCTATCCAGCACAGCGAGGTACAGGCCGCTCCCCAACGGGAGAAGGTGAAGTATGCCATCGTTGCCGTTGCCTCCGGCGAGGGTATCAAGGAATACTTTACCAGCATCGGTGCTACCTGCATCATTGACGGCGGTCAGACCAACAACCCCTCCGTCAATGCCTTCCTGGAAGCCTTCCGGAAGTATGATGCCGAGCATATTGTCGTCCTGCCCAACAATTCCAACATCATCCTCACCGCCAATCAGGCAGCGGACTCCTATACGGAGTGTGATGTTCGAGTGCTGCCCACCAAGTCCATCGTGGAAGGTTATTCCGCCCTTTCCATGATGAATCTGTGGTGCGACACGGTCGAGGAGCTTTTGGAGGATATGTCCTCCAACCTGGGCAATGTGACTACCGGCTATGTGACCACTGCTGTCCGGGATACCCATATGGACGGTCTGGATATTCAAAAGGGCGCTTACATCGGCCTCAGCGACAAACACATTCTTGCCGCCACGGATAACCGAGTGGAAGCCGCCAAGACCCTGATTCGCCGCATCACTGAGGAGAACCGCAAGGATGTTGTGATCTTCTTCTGCGGTGAAGATGTCAGTCAGGAAGAAACAGACGACCTTGCCAGCTTCATGCAAAATGAGTATCCCATGGTGGATGTGGGCTTTGTGGACGGCAAGCAGGGTATTTATGATTTCATTATCTCTTTGGAGTAAGCACTATGATTAAAATTGTCATTGATACCATGGGCTCTGATCTGGGCTTTGCCCCCATTATCACCGGCACTGCCGCAGCCCTCACCCAGGGCGTAGACTTCTTCCCCATCCTGGTAGGCCCTGCCGCTGAATCCAAGGCCATTTTGGATGAGGCCGGCATCGACCCCGGCCGCTATGAGCTGGTAAATGCCCAGAAGTGCATCACCAACGATGATCCTCCCACCTGCATCTTTGCCGGCTGCGAGGACAAGTCCATGGCTATGGCCTATGGCAGACTGAAAAAGGATGCCGAATGTGATGCCATGCTCTCAGCAGGCAACACCGGCGCCCTTCTGGTTGGCTCCATTTGCCGTCTGGGTCTGCTGCCGGGGCTGAAATTCCCCGTTCTTGCCAGTATGCTGCCCTGTAATGGGGATAAGATGCTATGCCTGGTGGACTGCGGTGCCAACGTGGAATGCACCGCCGACGACCTGGCCCGCTTCGCCCGCATGGGTCACATCTTCTCCAAAAGCTACTGCGGCATCGAAAACCCCCGCATCGCTCTCATGAGCGTAGGTCGGGAAGCCAAAAAGGGTACTGCCATGATCCAGCAGGCTCACGAAAAGATTGCCGCTCTGGGGCTGAACTTTGTAGGCAACGCAGAGGGCAGCGATCTGGTCACAGACTATGCCGATGTCATTGTTTCCGACGGTTTCAGCGGCAATCTGCTGCTGAAATGCGCTGAGTCTGTAGGCGTAGCCGCTGCCAGACTCACAGAAAAGCTGGGGGGCGACGAACCTCTGGCGCAGAAGATCCGTCAGGCCATTTTGGATACCTTTGACTTTAACTCCAATGGCGCAGCCATGTTCCTGGGCACAAAGAAGGCCGTAGTAAAAATGCACGGCAGCGCCACCGCCCATACTGTCACCGCCTCCATCCGGCAGACGGTGCAGCTGGTACAGGGTCGGTTCGCAGAATCTATGGCAGAAGAACTGGCAAAACCCTAATAATCAAGAAAAACCTCCGGCTAAGCCGGAGGTTTCAGCTATGAATTGAATTATTCTCCTGTACGCAGAGCAATGAAGGTGAACTTGTGCAGCCAGTACCGCAGAGGCAGGCACAGCAGGAACACCAGGCTAAAGGCCACCCACAGAGGAACACTGGGACAGGCATAGTAGAAAAGCACGCAGCCCAGAGTGTAGAGAACATAGGAAATGATTTGATGGATCATCAAAGTCAGATAGTCCCGGCAGCGCGTGCCCCGGAAGATGAAAAACCGGTTGACGATCATATTCACCGCATAGGAAACGATACCCGCACCGGGAACGGTGAACAGCAAATACTGATAGCCGAAGATCACCGAAGCGGCAATCACCCAGAGAAGGGCCACAAGCAGTCCAATAAACTGCCCTGCAGCCAGGGAAAACAGGCTCTTATAGATCCGCACCGTATCTTTTACCGGCTGGAAATGGGAAGACTGATTATTGTTGATGTAAATGGCCTCAATGAGCAGGGTATGGATGGGAACAGCTTTCTTTGCGGCATAGTAGAGTACATTCATCTCGTAGTCGTAGTTGTCCTTCTCCACCTGCACCAGCCAGTCGATGTGAGAGCAACGGAATCCCCGAAGGCCGGACTGGTTGTCGGACAGATACCGCTTGGTAAGCAGGGCGTAGACCACCCGGGACATAGAATTGCCTAACCGGGAGCGGAAAGGAATGTCTTTTCTCAGCTTCCGCATGGTAAGGACAAAGTTATGCCCCTGGTGAAGGGCATCCCGAACCCGGATCACATCTTCCACCCGGTGCTGTCCATCAGCATCGCAGGTAATAAAATGCTCCGCCTGGGGAAGCGCCTGCCGAATGTAGCGCATACCGGTTTTCAGTGCCGCACCCTTGCCCCGGTTGAACTCATGGCGCAGTACATGGGCATGAGCCTGTACCGCATCAAAAATCTCCCGGTAGGCCGGGCCGCTGCCGTCGTCTACAACTAAAACAGAAAATCCTGCGCCCCGCAGCTCCTGTGTCAGCGGGATCAATTGGCTGTCCGGCTCATAAGCCGGGATCAATACTATATCCACTGCAACCCCTCTATCTCTCTCATTCTATCTTGCTTGGCTCCGCTTATTTTTCTATGCTGCGGAGCAAAAAGTGGTGAATATCCTCCATAAGGGCATCGTTGGCTGTGCCGTCCTGACCGTAGAGAAGGTCAGTATGCCCCGCATCGCAGAGGAGATATTCCACCTGGCCGGATGTGATCTCTTCCCTGTGGGAAATAATGGAGCAGGAGTCCATAGGGACTTGACTGTCCAAAGTGCCGTGAACCACAAGGGTGGGGACATCGCTCTTGGACAAAACCTCATCTGCCTGCAGATTCAAAGTATCTGCCCCGAAGAGCATAGCCTGATACAGCCACAGAAAGCCGTAATTCCCGTAGCTGACAGGGCCAACCACTTGGCTGCTCATGTGCATAATGCCTTCCATGGCGCTGTTGATGCCGCTGACGGAAACCACCGCCGCCACATCATCCCTTTCCTCCAGCACACAGCAGGCAGCATAAGCACCCCGGCTGTGTCCCAGAAGCACAACATCATTATAGCCGAAATTTCCCTGTTTTTCAACATATTTTAATGCAGCTTCCAAATCAGAAATCGCCTGGGGGAAGCCGATCTGGTTTTTCCCCTGGGAGCGAAGTGTGCCTGTGGTGTCGTAGGTAAAGACGCCCCAGCCGAAATCTCCCAGCTCCCGGATCTGCCACAGATAGTCATCTGCTCCTGCGTGAAAACCGGGTGCAAGAACAATGAGGCCATGACGCTCTTTGCCCTCCGGAACGGCATAATAATAGCCTGTCAGGGCATTTTCCCCAGAGGGGAAGGAATGTTCCTTTCGCCCCTGTACCATTTCTGAAAGAGCCGGGGACACTGCAGCCGGCTCATCATAGCGGTTGAAAATGCTGTCGTAGATCAGCTTGGTTGCCACCATGGACACGGCGCAGAAAATAAAAATCGTTGTGATAATAATAGTTAGTATCCTTTTCCAATTAAATTTCTTTCCAGATACCATAATGATTACCACCTTTTTGTAAATTATAAGGGAGTTGAGATCATGAAATTTTCCCCTGACTATACTCTTTCCATTCTGACCGAGGAAGAATTCGGCAAAAAGTTCCCGACTATGAGCCAGCAGCTGGCGCAGTGCCGGAAGGAAGGAACTTTCTCCGGTTTTGACGGAAAGCCCCTTTATTATGAATATTTTGAGGCCCAGGACAGCCACGGTTCCGTGGTCATTGTCCATGGGCTCAGTGAGTTTACAGCAAAATATCACGAGTTCGCCTGGTATTTGCTAAACCAGGGCTACGATGTGTTTTTATATGATCAGCGTTGCCATGGCCGCTCCTGCCGCCTGACGAAGCGGTCTGACATGATCCATGTGGGCGCATTTTCCCACTACCGCAAAGACCTCGACCTCTTTGTCCGCAACGTGGTGCGGAAGGTAACCCACAAGCCCCTTTATTTGTATGCTCATTCCATGGGTGGTGCCGTGGCAGCCCAGTATTTGGCCCATCATCCGGAGATTTTCTCCCGGGCAGTGCTGTCTGCCCCTATGTTTGAGCCATATACCGGAGGTGTTCCCATTCCGGTTGCAAGACACGGCCTGTGGTTCACCCTGCTGCTGGGCCGGGGCAAGAAGAAGTTTTCCGGAGCAGACGAATTTGACCCGGACTATCCCTTTGAGCGCTCCAACGATGAAAGCCGGGCACGGTTTCAAAAGAACATGGAACTCCGCCTCGCCAACCCCTGTTACCGCACCACGCCCCTGTCAGTCCGGTGGGTGCAGCAGTCCGTGTCCCTGCGCCGCAGGCTGACCAGCCCCCGGTTCCTCCAAAAAATTCAAACCCCCATCTTGCTTCTTAGTGCTGAGCTGGATGGGGTGGTGAATCCGGCGGCTCATAAGCAGTTTGCAGAAAACTGTCCGGTCTGCTGCCTGGTTGTTATGCAGAAGGCCAAACATGCCATGCTCTGCGGCACGGATAGCACCATCCGCAGCCATGTGCAAATGACTCTGGATCACTTCCGGGGAGATTTCTGACCGGTCTTCTTCTGATATTTCTGAGGCTCGGCGGCTGCACGTTTGGCCTCTGCCATAACTGTGCGCCACAATCCTGCTAAAACACTGCCTGCCAGGATGGTCAGAACCGCATCATAGCGGAAGACGGACTCTGTACCCAGAAAATCGCAACCCACATCAATGTTGCAGCCCGGCTTTCTTACCTTTACAAAGCTGCGCAGCAGGTTCAGAAGGGAGTATACAGCGGTGCAGCACTGCCCGTAGTGGACAGCAGCCTCGTCCGCATCTCCGGCACAGCGGATAAACACAGAAAGCTTGGTAACCTTGCACCGCTTCAAAAGACCAACCAGCTCCTTGAGCAGATCTACCAATGTGGAGAAGCTGCCGGAAACAGTCTTGTGCAAACCATCGGACCGGATGTTCTTCTGAATAGCCTTGGTTTCCAGGCGATCAATACCGCTGGCAGTCTTTAAGGCTTTTACAATGGGGTCGTTGGGGTCGGGGTCCTCTCCGAAGGTCTTAAAGAGGAACTTGTAGCGCAGGATCAGTTCGTTATTTTCATCGTTTTTAATGATGATCCGCACAGGCAGCAGCAAAATAACGGTAATCAGCACAGCGATGCCGCCCAGGATTCCCAAAGCGATCCACATAGGCATTCCCCTCCTTCCGGGTGAAAACTATTATATATCATATACCAAAAAAATTCAAGTTTATTCCATATGGTGGAAATACCCCCCTAACAAGAAAAGCCTTGCCGGAATTGTTCGGCAAGGTCTTTTTCCTTATATAGGCTGAGAAAAATCACTTCCCCAGCTTCTTTCTAAGCATCTGCCGCACATCCTGCATAAAGGAAGCACTGTTTTCCCCAAAGGCGCAGCGATTGACAAAATGCTCGCAGTTGTTGTGCAGGATATGATAGCCACCTTCCCCGATGCAGCTTCGTGCCTGGGCCACGATCCTATCCGGGCTGCGCATACGGCGGCGGTCAGCACCCTTGGGTTCTGCCACCTCCGCCTCACCACCCTGCATAAACTCTGTAATGTGGCTACTGAGAACTTTGATCTCCGCAGCGGAACGGAGGGGATCATTGGGCAGGCCGAACTGGATCACTTCCTCTTCGGAAACGAAGATGCCGTAGTGATAATAGAACTGCACCTTGGTGCGGATCACATCCCCATACTGCGGGGTTTTGGCTACCCATTGCATATTAGCCCTTGCTTTCGATGCAGGTAATGACATCTCCTACAGTTTGGATGGCAACAAAGTCATCGTTGGTGAACTTGATGTTAAATTCTTCTTCCACTGCCATAGCCATATACAGAAGGCCAATGGAGTTGATGCCCAGATCCTCCCGGAGGGAAGCCTCCATGGAAAGCTCCTTGGGATCGATTTCTTCTTCCAGAACTACCTGAAATACCTTAACCAGGCGGTCAAATGTGCTCATATTTTTATACTCCTTACTGATGCGCTGCGCACCGTTTCATTTCCTCCAGCAGTTTTTCCGTAACCCGTTCCATATCTGCTGCGGAGGGGAATTTCTTTTGAATGTATGCCTTGGGGTCAAGAGGCTCCCCAATCACCGCCACCCGGCGGCTGTACCACTTTTTCTTAGGCTCCATGTACATGGGGATAATAGGAACCCCCGCTTGCAGGGCAATGAGGACAGCCCCCGCTTTTAAGCTCTCCACCTGCTGCCCCTGCCCAATGCCTCCCTGGGGGAAAACAGACAGCAGATACCCTTGCTTCAGCACGTCCACACATCTGCGGATGGCTTCCAAATCTGTAGCGTTGCGGTCAATGCGGATGGCACCGACGCCGCCTAAAAGCCAGCTTCGCAGCTTGCCTTTCATAACCGCTTCCGCTGCCAGGAAGAACAACCGCCGATACCACACTGCCACGCCCACCAAAAAGGGGTCAGCGAAGGACTGGTGGTTGCAGGACATAATCGCGCCGCCCCGGATCCTTCCTTTATAGGGCTTGCCTTCCGGTGTAATGCGCTTCATGCGATAAAGAAGAAGCAAAGGGGTGCATACCAGTCTGGCCATGTCCTGAGGAAGCCGCCGCAGGCTAAAAAGCCTTGGCTTTTTGTTCTCTACTTGGTTCACTTCTTGATTTCCTCCTTCAGGGCATAGACCCGCTCCTCCAAAAGCTTGGTGAGGCAGGTGATCTGCTCCTGCTCGCTGAGGCCTTCCTTGGAAAGCTCTTTCAGATAAACGGGCTCACCAATCACCAGATTGGCTCTCTTCCAAAGTCCGTAGTTGCCGTCGGTATAGACCGGGATAATGGGGGCATCCGTATGCAGGGCGATAAAAGCGGTGCTTCCTGTAAAGGGGAACTTCTGCCCCTTCAGGGGAAGCCGTGCCTGGGGAAATACACCGATGGCACCGCCGTCA